>JAADDB010000310.1 GCA_013154135.1 Chloroflexota bacterium | reverse complement strand
GTGTTGGAGGCAGGGGAGTGGGACTGGGTGTGGCGGTGGGGGTCGGGGTGGGTGGGGGAAGGGTATCCTCCCCTTGCCAGATCCCATCTTGTCCCGCGATGTACAGGCGATTTCCCACGGTGGGGTCGGTCGCGAGCCACCGGGCCACGTGAGAACCGGGAGTGCCGATTTGGGCCCACGCGTGGGTGTCCGCGCGCCAACGCCAGATCCGGCCCCGAACATCCAAAAAGTAGAGGATGCCCGTGTAGGTGGCCGAAGGGGCCCACGCGCGCAACGACTCGGGCGCTTGGACCTCCTCCCACCTTTCCCCTCGGTCGTGGCTGTACCAAAGGCTGTGGGGCGCGAGCGCGTACAGGGTGGAATCCCCGGGCGGGATGAGGAGTTCGCGCACGTCTGCCGGGGTTTCCAGGGCCGTCCACGTCTCCCCCTGGTCCTCACTGCGCCAGAGGGTATGGGTGAGGACGAAGAGGGTGGGGAAGGGGTGGGGCAGGATCGCGATGCTCCGGATCTCTTCCCCCTCCCAGCGGTGGACCACTTGCCAGGAGTGGTCTCCATCCCATGTCCACAGCGTCGGGCCCCAGGCGATGTAGGTGTTCTCCCCTTTGGCCATGAGGAGGGGGGCTTGGATGGGAGTGGCCAGGGTGCGCACTTTCTGCCAGGTGTCGTCCTCGTTCAGGCGGTAGAGGACGGATTGGGTGGCGTCGGTGAGGCTTGCGAGGACGAGCCGGGCGTTGTGGGGGGCAATGCCCAGGGCGGTCAATCCCGGGTTCCCCCAAGTCGTGTGGGGCAGTGTCCGGTCCAGGGGAGGGCTCCAGGTGCGTCCGCCGTCCAGGCTGCGCCGGAGCCCCAGGGCCCGTCCCCAAACGTAGATGTGGGTGAGCCCTTCGGCCGTGCCCGCGCGAAGGTAGGTGATGGTGCTGCCGCGAAAGGCCATGGGAGTCCAGCCCCCCGCGCGGGAACTGCTCCCCCATCCGATGAAGAGGGGGAGCAGGAAGAGGAGGACGCCGAAGAGGAGTATGAGGATGTGTTTGTCCCGTCCTCTCATGACCTGCCTACCGTTCCGGTGTCGGAGTGAACGTGGGTGTTGGTACCGGTGTGGGTGTGGGCGACGGTGGTGGTGGCGGCGGTGGTGGCGGCGGCGGTGGCGGCGGCGGCGAAGGTGTCCACGTGGGTGTAGGGGTGGGTGTGGCCGTAGGTCGGCGTGTGGGAATGGGGGTGGGAGTGGCCGTGGGCAACGGCGGTATGGTAGGGGTGGGAGTGGCCGTGGGCGTGGGCACAGGGGCCAGCGCGGCCTTCAACCGATCCACCTGGGTTTGGGCTTTCTCCGCGTCGGGGTGGGGGAGGGCCGCGGCTTTTTCGAACAGGGCCAGCGCGGCTTCGTAATCCCCCTCCTGGACGAGTTCTTCCCCCCGTTTCCACAGCGCGTCGAACAGGTATTGGAGGGCCCTGCCCCCCGCGTAGTCGGGCTGGGCTTGGACCACTTGCTCAAGCCGCCGGATCGCGGTGTCCCAATTTTCGTTCAAGTAGGCCAGGAGCCCGTCCAGGTAGAGGGACGCGAGGCGGCGTTGTTCCGCGGCTTGCTTGTTGCGCGGGTGAATGCTCAGCGCGGCCCCCAGGTACTGGAGGGCCAGGCGCACGGATTCGGGCTTGTCCCCCTCTTCTTTGATGAGGCGGGTTCCCTCGTTGAGGTAGGCGTTGAAGAGATATTCGGCCACCACATCGGCCCGATAGGTGCGGTCAAGGCGTTGAATTTGCTCGAATTCCGCCGCGGCTTCGGCCCAACGGCCCTGGTCATAGAGCTCCTTTCCCTTTTGGAAGTGGGCGGCAAGCCGCTGCTGGCGGGAGACGTAGACAGCCAGTTCGGCCGCGTCTTTGTAGGTGGCATCGATGGCCAGGATGGCTTCCAACTCCCGGGCCGCGGTGTTCCAATCCTCCTCTTCAATGGCTTGTTGGGCCCGCTGGTAGCGTGTGGCCAGTTCTTGGAGGCGTCGTGCCTGGCGTAGGGCCACTTTGACCGCATCCTCGTTGGGCGCGAGTTGCTGCAGTTCTTCGAAGGAGCGGATGGCCTCCTCGTAATCCCCGGCCGCGAGCGCGGTGTATCCCTCCTCGTAGAGCGCTTGTTTACGGGCCTCCAGTTCCTTATCCCCGAAGGAAGGAACCCAGCCCGCGAGGATGGCCACGGTCACAAGCAAAGCCAGGAAGAGGAGGGTCAGGCCCAGCCACAGGCCTCGCCGGGAGGTGTGACGTGACTCTTGTACAAAGGCTTGCGCGCGCTGCCCCGGCTCAATGGCCTCCAGCTGCATGAACCAATGCACTTCGTCGATGAGCGCGTCCACCCCCTGCCAGGACGGGTCCACCTGCTTGAGCCGCGAGAACGCGGCCAGCGCGTCTTCCCAGCGCCGTTGGCGGTAGGCGTTCATGCCCTGCTGGTAGAGGATCTCCGGCTCAGATGGGTTCAAGTTGTCTGAATCGTGTACAGGCCGATGTTCCTCGGCCATCCGGTGTTTCTCCTTGGTCCTGGTTTTCCGTGTATATGTACGGCCGGCAGGTGCCCAATGGGTTACCGTTCCAGGGTCTCGTTGGGTTCGGGGGAGGAAGGCTCGGCCGTGTCTGTGCGCGTTATGGTTCGCGTGCCCGCCCCCCAGATCATGGGCAAGTGCTGTTTAGGTGTCAATTCTGGGTCCACAATGCGAATGTCGTCGAGAATCGTATAGGTGTTGTACTGATTGTCCCACCGGTTCCACGTGCTGAGTTCCAGTATAATCGTTCTCCCCGCATATCGGGAAAGATCGTAGCGGAAACGACGCCAACCCAAGTCGTGTTTGACCGCGTAGTCCACACCCTTTTTGGGCGGGATGTTCTGAGCTTCGTAGCCGTCGCGCAGGAGCAGGGCCAACCGGTTCCGGTCCAGGTCGTACAGGGCGATTTCAAACGTGTCCTGCCACCGCTGGTGGGACGGCGCGTACTTCACATCCCACGTGATCATGTGGTACCAGAGTTCTAAGGTGGGATGGGCCATCTGGTTGGCCGGCGGGACGGTGATGGTCTGGGAGATGACTGCCCCGCCAATGGGGACCATTCCCGGGTTCTCCGCTCCCCCGTACTCCGGATCCCCTTCCCAGACGGCCAGGGAGGGGTGGCCGGTGTAGCTTTCCGCGTCTTTGACGGTGATCTTGAGTCCCCTTCCCCCCTCACCGGGCTGGGGGACCCGAGCTGCTTGCCAGTAGAGGAGGTTGCCCAGTTCAAAATCCCCGTTGCGGATGGATTCCAGGTGGGTGTACGCGTCCCCGCGCGGGTTGGTGGTGAAGGGCTGGACATGTCCGGCTTTGTCCTGGGCTCGGATGCGGAAGAAGTAGGTGTGTCCCACTTCCCCGATGAAGGTGCCCGATGTCTCCGAAGTCTGGCCGAGCCAGGTGGTCCAGCGCGCGCGTATTCCCTCTTTCACCTGGATGTCATAGCTGCGGATGCCACTTCCCTGCCCGTCCTCTCCGCCCCAGCTGACGGTGAATTTGACAAGGCCTCCCTGAAGGGGGGTGTAACCGGTCATGTACACGGGCAAGGGGTGGATGCGCGCGCTGGGTGGGGAAAGGTCCAGGTGGATGTCCTGTTCCCAGGTGTCCGTGCGGTTGCCCGCGGCGTCCACGGCCCAAATGCGCACATGGTATGTGCCATCGTGCTGGAGGGTGAAGGTGTTGGTGAGGGTGATGGGTTGGCTCTGGTTGATCTGGAGCCAGGTGGTCACGTCCCCCGACGCGTCATCTTCGGCGGAGACGTGGATGGTGACGGGGGTGGTGTACCAGGGCTCTTCCCCTTGTCGCCCCTCCAGCCGGACGTCCATCCTCGGCGGGGTGTTGTCGTACCAGAGCGCGTTGGGGAAGAATTTGGCTGTGGCGGGGTCGCTGTTGCCTGCGCCATCCACCAGCCAGATGTAGACGTCGAAAACACCTTCGTTGGGCGCGCGGATGACCGCACTCGTGCGCCCCGGGCTGAAGGTCCCATCATCCGGGCCTTCCGGCGGCCGGTTGATGGTGTAACGGATGCCCCCAATGCCGGACAGGTCCAAAGGTGGGGTCCAGCGGACGAGGAAGTGGTTCTGGTGTTGCCAGCCGCGGGTGACCAGTCGCAGATCCTCCGGCGTGACCGGCGGCTGGGTGTCGATGCGGATGGTCTGGTGATGCTGTTCTTCCCGGTTGCCCGCGCGGTCGACGCTGTAGTAGAGGAGTTGGTGTTTGCCATCCGCGGCGATGTGGAGTCTCCGTCGCTGGACCCAGGGGCCTCCGTCCAGGGCCAGGTAGGTGGCCCGAGGGCCGGAAAGGACGTCGCTGACGGTGAGGGTGATGGTGACCGGACTGCGCCACCACTCGGCCATGCCCGCTTTCCCCTGGATGTGGGACGTGGTGGTCGGCGGCGTCGCGTCGTACTTGAGTCCCTGTTCCAGGACGGTTACCCGGTCGATGCTCGCGTTGCCCGCGCCGTCGCGCAGCCACACGTAGATGGTGTGGGCACCTTCGTCGGGCACTTGGACGTGGTGAATGGCGTGTCCTCCGGGCACGTAGGTGCCATCGGTCGGCGATGTGGGGGGCCGGTCCAGGGTGTAGTACGCGCCCACCACTTGGGAGAGGTCGCTCGGCGTGGCCCAGCGAACGGTGAAGTCGTTCTGGGAAGTCCATTGGTTGGGCTCTGCCCACAGGTAGGGCGGCGCAGGAGGTGGTGTGGTGTCCACCCAAACAGGAGTGGGAAAGCCCTGTTCCTTCCACCCGGCCGCGTCGATGGAGTAGAATTCGATGGTGTGTTTGCCGTCCTCCTCAATGGTGAACTGGGTGCCTTCCTGCCAATCCCCCCCGTCGATCCGGTAGTAGGTAGCTGTCACGCCCGACGCGGTGTCGGTAGGGGTCAGGGTGACGGTAATGGGGGAGATGTACCAGTTCCCCTCCCCGGTCTGACCGCTGATGACGTACGCGGTGATGGGCGGGGTGAGGTCCACCGGGACGAGGATGGGGCCGACGATGTGGCGGTTGCCCGCGCGGTCCGTGGCCCGAATCCACACGCGATGACGGCCGTCCCGGTCCATGTGGATGCGCCCTGTATCCCCCACGGCACGCCATTCCCCGTCCCCTATACGGTATTCAACCCGCTGAATGCCCGATGGCCGATCCTGTGCGTGTACTCGGATGTCCACCGGGGTGCGGTACCATGTCTGTCCCGCGGGGAGGGAGGGAAGGGTGTAGGTGATGACGGGGGGGATGGTATCCACGCGGAAGGTCCGAGTGATGAGCGCGCTGGCATTCCCCGCGAGGTCGTGGGCCTGGGCGCGCAGGTGATGGATGCCGCTGCGCGTCAGGTGAAGCAGGGTGCCCTCCTGCCACGGATGGTTGTCCAGTTGGTAACCTACATCGGCAATGCCGGAAAGCCCATCCTGCGCGTGGAGTTGGACGGTCACCGGGGTGGTGTACCACTGGTTGAGCCCCCATGTGCCGGTCACGTGCAGGGTGAGGGTGGGCGGGGTCATGTCCAGGTGAAACGCGCGGAGGAGGACGTTGCGCCGGCGGTGGTCCACGTTGCCCGCGCGGTCTTCCAGCCACAGGTAGACGTCGAACACGCCCTCGCGGGGAAGTTGGATGTGGGAGATGCGGGTGATGTCCTCCCCCTCCACCCGAATGCCATCGGTCGGACCGGTGGGTTCCCGGTCCAGCCGGTAGTACGCGGCCTGGATGCCGGAGAGGTCCACCGGGTTCATCCAGGAGAGGGTGAAGTCGTTCTCCTTTTGCCACCCTTCCGGTTCGGCCTGGAGGGCAAAGGGCGCGCCCGGAGGAGTAGCATCGTAGCGCGCGATCACCCGGGCATGTTGTGACGGGTCACTGTGCCCCAGGCCGTCCACCAACCAGAGGTAGATGGGCCATTCCCCCTCCTCGGGCACGGCGATGTCCGAGAGGTGATGGATGTCCTCGCCTTCCACCAGGGTCCCATCCTCCGGGGTGAGGGGAGGTTGGCCGACAGTGTAGCGCACGCCCACGATGCCGGCCGGGTCTTCCGGGTTTTCCCATTGGATGGCGAAGTGGTTGTCCCGGGTCCAGGTTTCAGGTTCGATGTGCACGTTCCGCGGGGGCGGAGGTGGGGAGGTGTCCAGGTAAAAGGGCACCGGCCCGGTCTCCGCCCGATGCCCCACCCGGTCCTCTGCTCGCGCCCAGAGGGTGTATTCCCCGTCATCCCAGGGGGAAAGGACCAGGTAGGTCCATTCGGTTAAGCCCATGACGGGCACCCATGTTTCGTCCGGGGTCCAGGTGGTGCCGTTCCAGAAACGGCCCTTTTCGTCCTCCAGACGTACGGAAACGCTCATGACGCCCGACGCGATGTCGTCTGCCGTGCCCCGGATGTGTACTTGTTCGAGGACTTCTCCTTTCTCCGGCGCGGTGATGGTCACAGTCGGGGGTTGGGTGTCTACCTGCAGGAGGTATTCGGGGCTGATGTCTTCTTGGCCGTCCCCGGTACGCACTCGGAAGCGGATGCGGTTGTTGTCCCTGCCGTCGGACAGGGTGTGCAAGGTGACGGTGATGTGCAGTTGGGTGGAGATGGGTTGGGCCACGCGCACGGGTTGGGTGAGCCAGTCGGTCCAGGTGAGTCCTTTGTCGGTGGTGAGTTGGTAGGCCACGTGGTTGTCAAATCCCATGGGGTTTTCTGCCCGGACGCTTACGGTGACCGGGAGGGCGGTGATCCAGTCCATCGGCTGGAAGTCGGTCCACGCGGTCGGGGATGTGGCCCAGCTCCGTGCGCTGGTGATCAGGCCCACGGTGAAAAGAGCAGCAACCAGAACAGCAACGCCCAAGCGATGAAGGGATGATGGGGGGGAGGTTCTAGCTTTTTCCTCCAAATACATGTGTGCTTCTCCTTCGCGATACATCACGGGTTTCATTCATCCGGCTCAAATCGATATCCCACGCCCCGCACGGTGAGCAGATAGCGGGGATGGTCGGGGTCGGGTTCGAGTTTTCGGCGCAGTCGTCGGATGTAGACGGCCAGTTCGTTGGGGGTGCTGAAGTGCTCGTAGCCCCACACGCTGTTGAAGAGTTGGTTGTGCGTGAGGGTGCGGCCGGCGTTGCGCATCAGGGTGTAAAGGAGCCGACTTTCAATGGGGCTCAGGTTGACGGTTTTCCCGCTGGGCAAGGTCAGCCGTCCCAGGGTGGGGTCCAGTTGAAAGCCGGAGATGTTGATGCGGGTCATGCCCAAGGTCGTGGCTCCGCTTTCCGTGCGCCGGAGGACCGCGCGCACGCGAGCCAGGAGTTCGGCCGGCTCGAAGGGCTTGGCCAAATAATCATCCGCGCCCATATCCAGCCCCAACACCCGATCGCTCGTCTCCCCCTTGGCCGAGAGGAAGATGATGGGCACGTTAGAACGTTCCCGAATACGGCGGCACACCTCGAGACCGTCGATGTGGGGCATCATGATATCCAGGATGATGAGATCCGGCGCGCGCTCCTCTACCAGCCGCAGGGCCTCCACACCATTGGCCGCGGCAATAACCTCGTATCCTTCCTCTTGCAGGAGGAAGGAGATCATCTTGACGCTGGGCGGGTCGTCATCCACTACCAGAATGAGCATGCTCTTCGCCTCAACCGGAGTTGTGGTTTGCAGGATGTCTGTGTGCATATTGTAGCATTCTCCTCTCAAAGCCGGAAGCCCGTTCCTTCATCCGTGCCAAGAGGTTTCCTCCTCTGGACGTCCCTCGTGTGGGCCCTGTAAATCGGGACTCTGTTCCCACATAATGTTAGGATATCACGGCAAGATGAACATTGGATGAAAGTTTCACGGGGGCAAAGATGAAAGGTTGTTCATTGTTCGGGGGGAAGTGGGGAGTAACGATTGACGATCTGACTACCCGACAGTTTTGGAATGAAACTACTGGCTGCAAAGAATTGACCGGCTGGCCTCCTTGAGGTTGAATACAGATAAACCAAAATCCATAAATCTCAAGGAGGAAGCCATGCCGGTCCAACGTGTGTATTTTAGCTGGTTCGAGGTTTTGCGCCAACTGTGGCCTAAAGAACGTATCACTCGGGTACGGAACATGGCCTGGTTGATAGCCGGGTTGTGGGTATCGGAAAGTATTCATTTGAGTCAGATAGCCAAGCGCCTGCCATGGGATATTCGGAGCACGAGCATTGAACGTCGTTTCAGCCGTTTTCTGCACAATCGGGCGGTGCGGGTACGGGACTGGTATGAACCGGTAGCCCGCATGCTGATAACTCGAGCCCTGAGCAGCGTGGGCGAAGTGCGGTTGATCCTGGATACCACGCCGGTGCATCATCGGGCGCAAGTGGTCATTGTGAGTTTGGCCTTTCGACGTCGGGCCTTGCCATTGGTGTGGGCATGGATACCACA
>JAADDB010000222.1 GCA_013154135.1 Chloroflexota bacterium | reverse complement strand
TGCGGACGATCGCCTCCCGGGTGCGGGCACACACTTCCGCCTGATACGCCCGGACCGGGGCGGGCCATTCCGGATGGAAGGTGGGGGCAACGGGCGTGGGGGTGAGCACCCACGCGGTACTCCCCGCCCGTCGGATATCCCGGATGAGTGAAGCGAGGACAGAGGCCGTCTGTTCCGGAGTGAGGCGGGGTCTCAAACGAGGGAGCGTGTCCTGGGGGCGGGGGATGCGGCGTGTGCGCAGCACGTGGAGCAGGCGGAAAACACGTCCCCATCCTTGGGGTACATGAGCCCAGCGCCACGCGTCCCACGGAGTGTGGTGAAGATGGCAATCGTTCAGGCCGAAGGCGATGAAGACGTGGCGAGCTTTCCAGGGCCGTCCATCCCGGCGCCACCGGGCCCACCCTTGGAGAGTCGTCTCCCCCGGGATGCTCACATCCACCACCTGCCAGACTTCCCCCCGCGCGGCCAATCCCTTCCCCACCAGCACAGGCCACGCGTCCGCGGGGTCGGCCAGGCCGTATCCCCACGGGATGCTGTCGCCCAACACCAACAGCCTGGGAGATCCGGGGGCGGCCGGGTAGACCACCCCGCGCACCTCATCCGGCGGGGATGGGGGAGGAAGTCCCCATCCCGCGCGGCGGGCGAGACCTTCCAAGGAAAGCACGCCGGCAGTGCCCAGGAGGAGTGCCCATTTTCTCATCGGTGTCGCACCCGCACATCGCCCACCCGCAGGAGGACGCGTTCCCCATCGCGGCGCAGGACCAGCTCGCCCGTCTCCGTCACATCCTCCGCGATGCCTTCCCAACGGGTATGCCCCTCGTCCACCCACACGCGTTGCCCCAGCGTTTCCAGGTGCTCCTTCCACAAGGGGACGGGAGACCATCCCTGGTGGATGCGGTGGTAGTACTCGCTGAGGTGGAACACGTACGCGTAGATGAGGGGTTCTCTCGCGCAGGGATGACCTGTTTCCATGAAAATGGACGTCGCCTCACCGGCCAGGGGGTGGGTCGGGGGGAAATAGGTGTTCACGTTGAGGCCCAACCCCAGGATGAGCGCGTCCAGGTCGTCGCCTTCCCACAGGGATTCCACCAGGATGCCGCCCAGCTTTTTGCCGTGGAGGAGGATGTCGTTGGGCCATTTGAGGGTGGGTTCCAGGCCGGGCAGATCGGTGAGGGCGTCGATGACGGCCAGCCCTGCGATCATGCCGATGTACCCCAGGTGGGTGGGGGGCAGTTGGGGACGCAGGAGCAGGGAGGAGAGGATGGCTGTGCCCGGTGGGGACCACCAAGTGCGGCCCGCGCGGCCTCGGCCTGCGGTCTGCTCTTCGGCCAGGACCAGGAGTCCCTCCTCCGCGCCGCGAAGGGCTTTTTCCCGGGCCACATCCTGGGTTGAGGTGACCTGGTATTGGTAGTGGATGGGATGCCCCAGGGACAGGGTGCTCAATCGGTTGTGCAGAAATTCCAGGTCGAGCATGGCTTCACAGAAAAAGGGCCGGTGGGCCCATGTCCGTTGTCTGCGGTTATGTTGCCGTCTCCCGGGGAGACGTTTGCGTGGGAGGGCGAGAACGTCCGCGCCGCGGGATGCTACCGAGTTCTTTCCGTTAACCGGAGTAGGGTGGTTCCGTGAGGGGCGGATGAACCTGTGGAGGCCCATCCGCCCCGGGCCGGTCAGAATCCTTCGGCAAAGACGTCGATCATGAGTTTGACATCGTCCCCCAGGGGGTAAAGGACCGGGCAGGTGCATCCCGCGTCGCAGTATTCTCGCACCTTGCGCCGGACCTCATCCGGGGTCCCGCTGGCGGTGATGAGCTGGACCACGTCGTCGGGGACCAATTCCATGGCTTTTTCAATTTGTTCGGGCGTGGCGGGCCAGTCCAGGATGCGGTTGATCTCGTCGATGAGCTCCTGGTCCACGCCACTGGCCTTCATGATGTGAGGTTGTTGGCCCAGGTACTGGGTCACGAGCCGTCGTGCGTTGTCCAGGGCCTTTTTCCGGTCGTAATCCACCGAACAGACTACCAACTGGGGCCGGTCGATCTCGTCCAGGGAGCGTCCCGCGCGCTTGGCCCCGATGGCCAGGTGTTCCATGGCCTGTTCGTTGTACTTGGGCGAGACCAGGTAGTTGAGCAGGACGCCGTCCGCGATTTCGCCCGCGAGTTCCATCATCTTCATGCCCGTCGCGCCGATGTAGATGGGCACGTTGCGCGGGCCCTTGCGACCGTAGACCACGTCCAACATGATATCGGTGACATGGACGAATTCACCGTGGTAGGTGACCCGTTCCCCGTTCAGGAGCCGCCGGACAACGGTGACGATTTCCCGCATGGCCTTGAGGGGCTTGCGTCGCTTGACGCCCACCTTACTGGCCAGGGGTTCCCACCAGGCACCGATGCCCAGGAGAATGCGGTCCGGGGCCAGGTCGTCCAGGGTGAGGAAGGTGCTGGCAATGAGCGCGGGGTTCCGGGTCCAGCAGTTGATGACCCCGCTGCCCACCTTGATCCGTTCGGTCGTTGCCGCGTACGCGGCCATGGGCACAATAGCATCCCGGACCAAGCGGGATTCCGCCTGCCACACCGCGTCGAACCCCTTTTCTTCCGCGTACTGCACGTAAGGAATGGCTTCTGTGCGCAGGTCGTGCTTATCCTGCATATAGAGGGCCACACACTGTTTGCTCATAATGACCTCCGGCTGTGGAATAGAATCGATGTACTTTCGTGGAGCTGCTTTTCCCCTGATGGGGTCTAGGGGATGCCCGATTGTAGCACGAAAGTGAGTAGGCGTCAAGGAAGTTGTCAGACAACCCCGGTATGATATAATGGGAGCACACGGGACCGGTGGGTTATGATTCGGCCTCCAGCGCCTCCCATCCGGCCTTCAGTTCCCGGTAGGTCTCTTCCAGCCATTGGGGAATGGTGCGAGTTTCCGCGAGGACGCTGATGAAGCTGGCATCCCCGGCCCAACGGGGGACAATGTGGATGTGCACGTGCTCCCGGATGCCGGCGCCCGCTTCTGTGCCCAGGTTGAGGCCCACGTTGAACCCGTGGGGGTGCATGACATCCCGCAGCACGCGAAGGGCTCGGTTGGTCATGTGCATGAGTTCCAACAAAGTAGCGTCGTCCAAGTCCTCGATGCTGGGCACGTGAGCATAGGGGATGACCAAAAGGTGCCCGTTGTTGTACGGGTACTTGTTCAGCGTCACGTACACGTGCTCACCACGGGCCAGGATATGTTCGACGTCGTCATCCCCGTGGATTTTGGCACAGAACACGCATTCTTTGGGTTTAGGCTGACGGATGAAATCAATACGCCAAGGAGCCCAGAGATGTCGCATCGTTCTACCCTCGTGTCCAATTGGTCATGGTGGGCGTTAGGTATCGGGCGGATGGACCGGCACGTCAAGATGCGTGTACTTTGCCATGACGAGCAGGAATCCCGGGTGTTCTCCATCTCATGCCCAATACCCAACGTATCCAATCGTCTCTCAGGTTGTGGAAAAAGTCAAACTCCCGGAGGTGCTACATGTGGCAACGCTATGTGACCCCCGCCCACGTGGCGGAAGCATTGGACATCCTGGCGGAGTACGGCCCTCGGGCCCGTATTATCGCGGGTGGCACCGACCTGGTGCTCGAGATGCGCCGGCATGTTCGGAATGTGGATGTGTTGGTGGACATTTCCCGCATTCCGGGCCTGGAACAGATCACCGTTGATCCCGACGGCACTGCCCACATCGGTCCCCTGGTGACCCACCATCATGTGGTGAGTTCCCCGGTGTTGGTGGAGCGAGCCTTTCCCCTGGCCCGGGCCAGTTGGGAGGTGGGCGCGCCCCAGATCCGCAATCGGGGCACCGTGGCCGGCAACCTGATCACCGCATCCCCGGCCAACGACACCATTCCGCCCCTGTGGGCCATGGACGCCAAAGTTGTCCTCGCCTCCCGACGGGGCCGTCGGGTGCTCACCTTCCCCGAGTTCTACCGGGGGGTGCGTCAGGTGAACATGCAGCCGGATGAGATGCTGGTGGACATCCAAGTGCCCCTGATGGAGCCGAACCAGCGGGGGACTTTTCTGAAGTTGGGCCTGCGTCGGGCCCAGGCCATCTCCGTGGTGAACGCGGCCGTTCTCCTGACTTTTGCCGAACCCCTCGCTCCGGGCCAGGCCCCCGGGGATGTCCCCGTGCTCGAAGCCCGCATCACCCTGGGCTCGGTCGCTCCCACCATCATCCGAGCGCCCGAGGCCGAGGACGCGTTGGTGGGCGCTCCTCTGAGCGAGGAGCGCATTGAACGGGCCGCGGTCCTGGCCGCCCAAGCCGCCCGGCCCATCGACGACATCCGGGGCTCGGCCGAATACCGACGGGCCCAGGTGCAGACCCTGGTAGCCCGCGCGCTGCGGGCCGTGTACGAGGGACGGGAACGCGCGGGATGGCCTTCCCGCATCCCACGCCTGTGGGGCACGTGGGATGGACACATCCCGTACTCCGCGGGGCAGGCTCCCCGGTACACCCTGGACGCGGTGGACGACGTGGAGACCACGGTAAACGGTCAACCGGTGGTGTTGCGCGGGGTGGCCGGGAAGACCCTGCTCCAGGCCCTGCGCGAGGCCGGCCATCTTACCGGCGTGAAAGAGGGGTGTGCGGAAGGGGAATGTGGCGCGTGTACCGTGTGGCTGGACGGTATCGCGGTGATGAGCTGTCTTGTGCCGGCGGCCCGCGCCCAGGGAGCGGAAATCATGACCGTGGAAGGGGTGACGGGGTACACTCAACCGCCCCCGCACGATCCGGATCGCATCAACGTCTGGGACATGGCCGAGGACGACCCTCGACTTCACGAAAACCTCCATCCGGTGCAGAAGGCCTTTGTGTTGGAGGGGGCGGTCCAGTGCGGATACTGCACTCCGGGCTTCATCATGTCCTCTGTCAAACTGTTAGAAGAGATCCCCGACCCCACGCCCGACGAAATCCGCATGGCATTGACCGGCAACCTGTGTCGGTGCACCGGGTACGCCAAGATCGTCCGTGCGGTGGAGCGGGCCGTCGAACTCATGCGGGAAGAGAAGGCCCATTCCTAGAGCACGCTATCACGTGATAGAGGAGGGACTCATGAGAGCTATTGGCAGCAGCATTCCTCGAATCGACGCCTGGAAGAAGGTGACCGGGGAAGCCCTGTATCCCGGCGACATCGAACTTCCGGGCATGGTCCATATGAAAGTCCTCTTTGCCGGACGTCCTCACGCGCGCATTCGGCACATCGACACCAGCGAGGCCGAAACCGCGCCGGGCGTGCTCGCGGTCCTCACGGCCAAGGATGTGCCCGTGAACGAGTATGGCCTGCTCATCCCGGACCAGCCGGTCCTCTGCGGGCCCGGTTCCGACAAGGAGGGCGCGGATGTGGTGCGCTTTGTGGGTGACCAGGTAGCTTTGGTAGTGGCGGAAACTCCGGAACAGGCCGAGGCTGCTTTGCAGCTCATCCAGGTGGAATACGAGGACCTGCCGGTGGTGGGTGATGTGGAACAGGCTCTGGCACCGGACGCGCCGCGAGTCCACGGGCACTTGGATTCCAACGTGCTCAAGACGTATCGCATTCGCACCGGGGACGTGGAGGAGGGCTTCGCCCAGGCGGATGTCATCGTGGAAGAGACGTTCCGCACAGGGTTCCAGGAGCACGCGTACCTCCAGCCGGAGGCCGGCGTGGCCTATGTGGACGAGGAGGAACGCATCGTGGTCATCACCGCGGGCCAGTGGACCCACGAGGACCGACAGCAGATCGCCCACGCGTTGGGCATGCCCGAGGACCGCATTGTGGTCCGCTACGCGGCCATTGGCGGCGCGTTCGGCGGCCGGGAGGATATGAGTGTGCAGATCATCCTGGCCCTGGCCGCCTGGCGTTTGCACCAACAGGGCATCCATCGCCCCGTGAAAATCGTCTGGTCCCGGGAGGAGTCCATTATCGGACACCACAAGCGCCACGCGATGATCGCGAAGGCCCGGTGGGGCGCGCGCAAGGACGGCACATTGGTGGCCGTCCAAATCGACCTGACTTTGGACGCGGGCGCGTACGCGTACACAAGTACCAAAGTCCTGGGCAACGCGACGTTGGCCTGTGTGGGTCCCTACCAGGTGCCGAACGTGTGGGTGGACACGCGGGCCGTGTACACGAACAATCCGCCCAGCGGGGCGTTCCGCGGGTTTGGAGGACCTCAAGGTCACTTCATCGCGGAGACGATGATGAATCTCCTGGCCGAAGCGTTGGACATGGACCCCGTGGAGTTGCGCATGCGCAACGTCCTCCAAGAAGGTTCTCTCCTGCCCACCCAGGCTCCCGTGCCCCCCGGATGCACTATGCCTCAGGTGTTGGAACGGTTGGCCCTGGAGGCGGGATGGACGTGGGATCCGGAGCGGGGATGGCAAGCCCCACCACCCCCCACGCCCGCGGCACCTGAGGCGCGCGCGGGGCGGGCCGCGGTGGAAGTGGCCGCGGGCCCACGGCTGCGAGGACGTGGCTTGGCCATCGCTTACAAGAATGTGGGCTTTTCCTACGGCTTTGTGGACGAATGCCATGCCACGGTGGAGCTGCACGGCGCGGGGGATATCGAACGGGTCGTTGTCCGCCACGCGGGCGCGGATGTGGGCCAGGGGGCTCATACGGTCATGGCCCAGTTCGCGGCCGAGGCTCTGGATGTGCCCTTGGAGAAGATCACTCTCATCGTCTCCCACACCGGGGAAACGGACAATTCGGGCAGTTCTTCCGCTTCCCGCATGACGTTCATGGCAGGAAATGCCATCAAACGGGCGGCTGAGGAGGCGCTCCGCCTCTGGCGGGAGGAGGAGGCCCGACCGGCCATTGCTCATTACCGCTACATCCCCCGTCCCACCACCCCGTATGACCCGGAGACGGGACGCTCGGACCCCAACATCACCTACGGCTATGTGGGCCAGGTGGCCGAGGTGGAAGTGGACCCGGAAACGGGCCACGTGTACCTGACCCGGGTCATCACCGTGGATGACGTGGGCCGAGCTGTCAACCCCCAACAGGTGGAAGGACAGATCGAGGGGTCCATTGCCCAAGCCTTTGGCTGGACGGTCATGGAGGACTTCCAGGTGAAGGAAGGGCGGGTGCTGACGGACCGGTTGAGCACATATCTCATCCCCACCATTCAGGATGTGCCGGAGGAGATGGCCTCGGTCATTATGGAGTTCCCCGACCCACAAGGGCCGTACGGTGCGCGGGGCATGGGGGAGATGCCCTTTATCCCCCTCCCGCCGGCTATCATCGCGGCCGTGCGCCAGGCCACGGGCAAGTGGTTCACGGAGATCCCTTTGACGCCCGAACGGGTCTGGCGTGCCCTTCACGGAAGTTCCGAGGAGGGGGACTGAGGAAGAGGTGAAGGTGACGGGACGCAGCTGAACTGCGTCCCGTCATTGGTTTTCCGCGGCTCGTTCGGCTTCGCAGTCAGGGCAGATGAGGGGGTTATCCAATTTGCGCAGGTGCTTGGTGCACACCGCGAAGATCTCCACCCGCTCTCGGAAGAACTTGCGGGTGACGGTTGCTTCCAGGGCCAGGTAGGAGACTCGAGTTTCTCGCAGGATGCGGGGCACCGGGCATGTGGCGCATAGACTGGGTTTCCAGGGCCGGGAGTGGGGGTTGCGCTCTATCAATCGACACGCGTAGGTCTCTCGCCCCCGGTAGTAATCCTCGTAGTAGTAGGGGCAGTCGGGGCGCTCGAAGGATTTCTTTTTACCCACTTGTCTCGGCCCCCATTACGCGATAAACGGCCATCGCGTAGATGGCCGCCATGAGTAAGCCGATGATCCCGTTCCACGGCTTATCTGAACCCAGGAGGACCGCGAGCCCCAGAAAGGCCATGGTCGCCCCAATCCCCCCGATGAGGAGGGCCAAAGGCCATACCTCCCGCCAATTCCCCTGTTGCAGGACACGACGCATTTGCGCCCAACTCATACGGTGGTCCGTTCCCCGACCGCCGGGATGCGCGTGCGTCCACCGGCGGGCTTCTTCGGGGGAGAGGTGGGACGGGGGTCCGGCGGGGTGGCCCCACAGGTTATACGCGAAGAGCATCCAGAGCAACCCGACCAATGTGGCCGCGCTGCTCAACACGGCCAAGACCAGGAAAAGGACGCTAATGTTCCCCATTTCTTTCCTCCTCTGTTGACCGGGGGGAACATCTTTCGGTCTTGGCCCCTAGCCGTTTAAGGCCGTCCAGGGGCTAAGACCGAAAGGTTATTTCCCCAGTGCCCACAGAACTGTGGAGAGGACCATGGAGAGCGCGATCAACAAGGTGATGGTGTAAAACACGATCTGCTGCCAGGTCCATTTGCGTTGTTTTTGCCGACGAGATTTTCCCTTCGCCATGTTTTCTATCTCCCGCAC
>JAADDB010000259.1 GCA_013154135.1 Chloroflexota bacterium | reverse complement strand
GGCCGGGCGAAGCCCGGCCGGCACCCACCAAAAACTCTTTCTATGCACGGGGCGAGAACGCCGGCACCCCGCCAAGGTTCGGACCCGTCCGCCGCCAATCCGTGTTCTATGCCCCCGCCCCGGGCGACCGAGCATGACCACACATCGCCGTTCACGAACGGTAGAGGCGCACGGCCGTGCGCTCGGAAGGCTCATCACCCCGCCTTGTCCACCACCCAGATCTTCCGGCAGGGCGAAAATCGGGTATAATGAGTAAAGAGGAGTTCCCAGACGATTCTAAATTATCGACTTTCGCGGAGGAACGTATGGCAGGACATAGCAAATGGGCAAACATCAAGCGACGTAAGCAAGCCGTTGATGCCAAGCGGGGCAAGATCTTCACCAAGCTGGCCCGGGAGATCCAAGTGGCCGCGCGCGAAGGCGGACCCGACCCGGAATCCAACCTCCGGTTGCGCTTGGTGCTGGAAAAAGCTCGCGCGGCCAACATGCCCAAGGAGAACATCGAACGCGCGATCCGGCGAGGCGCAGGTCTGGAAGCCGGAGCCGAAGCCCTCGAGGAGATCACCTACGAGGCCTACGCGCCTCACGGCATCGCCCTCATCATTCAGGTCACCACCGACAACCGGAAACGCGCGGTCGCGGAGATCCGTCACGTGTTGACCAAGCACGGGGGCAGCATGGGGGAAAGCGGCTCCGTCGCCTGGCAGTTCGAGCAAAAGGGGTACATCGTCATCCCCACCAACGGTCGGGATGAGGAGGAGCTCTTCATGATAGCTCTGGAGGCGGGCGCGGATGACGTGGAGATCGATGACGGGGTCATGGAGGTCTACACCACCCGCGAGGATTTCGCCCACGTGCAACAGGCGCTGAAGGATATGGGGCTCGAGCCGGAGGAAGCAGAACTGGCTTGGATTCCCAAGAACCGCATCACCCTGGAGCCGGAAGCCGCGCTCAAAGTGATGAAGGTCATCGAGCTCCTCGAAGACCTGGATGACGTCCAAAAAGTCTACTCGAACCTGGAAGTGCCGGAGGAAGCCCTCCAGGCCATCGAGGCAGCCTGATGCGAGTGTTGGGCATCGACCCCGGCTTGGCCATCACCGGTTACGCGGTGGTCGAAGGGGAAGAAGGGGGCGCGTTGCAGGCCGTGGCCTACGGGGCCATTCGCACCGCTGCAGGGCGCCCCTTGCCCGAGCGCCTCGTCCGCATTTACGACCACCTGTGCTCTATTCTCGACGAATACCAGCCCCATGTCCTGGCCGTGGAACGCATCTTCTTCGGCCGCAACGTGACCACCGCCCTCACCGTCGGTCAGGCCCGAGGAGTCGTCCTCCTATGTGCAGCCCAACACCAGTTACCCGTGGTTGAGTACAAACCCGCGGAGATAAAGCAGGCCCTGGTCGGTTACGGGAACGCGGCCAAGCAGCAAGTGCAGTACATGGTGCGAGCTCAGCTGGACTTGCCCGAGACCCCCCGTCCGGACGATGTGGCGGACGCACTGGCCGTGGCTTTGTGCCATTTGACCGTCGGCCAATTTTGGGCCCGCATCCGCGACACACGTTGAGGTGGATCATGGATCTCCCCGTGATTACCGCCGAGGATGTAGACGCCCTTCTCCCCATGCCCGATGCCATTCGGCTCAACGCCCAAGCCTACATTCTCCTCAGCCAAGGGCAGACGCGCGTGCCCCAGCGTACCGTGTTGGAGAGTGACGCCGGCGTCACCCTGTTCATGCCCGCTTATGTGCCCTCCACCCGCGATTTGACCTTGAAGGTGGTCTCCGTGTTTCCGGGAAATGTGGCGCGGGGATTGCCCACCTTGCACGCGCTGGTCCTGGTTTTGGACGCGGAAACGGGGGTGCCCCTCGCGTTGGTGGATGGCACGCGGTTGACCGCATTGCGCACGGGGGCCGGCGTGGGCGCGGCCACAGAGGTGTTGGCCCGGGAGGACAGCCGTGTGTTGGCCTTGTTCGGCGCGGGCGGTCAGGCACCGGACCAGGTTGCCGCGATCCTCGCGGTGCGGCCCATTGAAGAAGTCCGCATTTACACCCCTTCGGGGCGCTCCGCGGCGCGTTTAGCCGAGGCGATGGCCGCGCGGTATCCCCATGTCACCTTCCGTCGGGCATCCACGCCTCGCGAGGCCGTGCGCGGGGCCGACATCATCACCTGTGTGACCACCAGCAGTACGCCGGTGTTTGACCCCGCGGATGTTGCCCCCGGCACCCACATCAACGGCGTGGGCTCCTTTACCCCCCAGATGCGGGAAGTGCAAGTGAAGGGGTTGTCGCGGCTCCGCGTGTTTGTGGACAGCCTGGCCGCGGCCCAGGCCGAGGCCGGGGATTTGATCCAGGCCGTGGAGGAGGGCCATCTGCGTTGGGAGGAGGTGACGGAGATCGGTCGGGTGCTGGCGGGGGCCGCTCCGGGTCGGCGTTCAGCCGAGGAGATCACCTTCTTCAAATCCGTGGGCGTGGCCGTCCAGGACGCGTTGACCGCGGGGGAGATTGTCCGGCGTAGGAGGGGGGGAAGTAACGATTGACGATTAACCCAAGTTTTGCGCAATCAGATGCCATATCACAAAAAGCGCATCAAAAAAAGCATTTCCGTGGTGGGTCTATATGTAGTGGTTCATCTCCGGACAACCACTACATATAGACCAGCATCCGGATCGAGCCCCACCATCTCAAAGAGTTCGGCCAGGTCTAACCATGGGTAAGCACTCCAACCACGAGACAGATAGGCGATTTCTCGGCCATGAAAGCTATCGCCAGGTGAAAATACTCTATCCAGGTTGTACTGAGCCTTGAAAAGGGGCGCTATGGCCTCCCGCAAGTGTCCAAAAAAGGACGTTTTTCGTGCTTTGCCCGCTGATTGCGCAAAATCTAGGTTAATCGTTACTCCTTACTCCACGGACTCGTCCGCCGCCGGGGTACTACCGAGATGGGGCATGGCCACACACCGCTGGCCACGAACGGCAGGGCCGCGCGGCCGTGCGCCCGCCCACTTAATCGTTAATCGTCAATCGTTACTCTTTACTTACTCGCACGACATACGGAGGCAATTGCGGTGAAGAAGTGCCAAGGCCTGTTTTGGGGTGGGTTGGCTGCGGTGGGGCTGGGAATAGGGATCCTGCACCTGGCCCGCACCCACCAGGGAGCTCCGACGACCCCATTCTTCTCCTGGCCTCTCGCCGCGGGGTTCCTCCTCCTCGGCTTGATCTTGCTCGCGCGCGCCTGCCCCGAACACGTGGCCCCCACGTGGACGTTCATCCGCGGACCATGGGTGGGCGTTGCTCTCGCGGTCGTCCTCCTCGTGGCCGCGGCCGCGCGGCTGTACCGTTTGGACCGCGTGCCCCCCGGCCTGTGGTTGGATGAAACGGACATCGCCAAACAGGCATTGGACATCGTCCGGGGGGCGCGACCCAAGCCCTGGCATGTGGCCCGGCTGGAAATTCCCTGGCTCTACCACTACTACGTCGCGGGATTCTACGCTCTCCTGGGCCCCGGCTACCTCACCGTCAAACTCCCCCACGTGCTGATCAGCATCCTCACCGCGGGCATGCTCTACCTCCTGGCGCGGGAGCTCCTGGACGAACCGTACGCCCTCTTCGCCGCCCTCCTGTGGGCCACCATGCGCTGGTCCATAAACATGAGTCGGTGGGGCCACGCGAACGCCATGGCCCTCTTCTGGTACGTCACAGTGCTCTGGCTCCTCTGGCGGGCGCGGCAGAGGAGCTCTTGGGGATATTGGCTTGGCGCGGGGGTGGCCCTGGGCCTGAGCCAATACACCTATCAGGCCGCCCGTTCCCTGGTCCCCTTGACCCTTTTGCTCCTCCTCTATTGGTGGGTGAAGGACCGCCCCGCCGGCTTTGGCCCCCGCGTCGGCCTGCTCTTCCTCGCCTTTGGCCTGGTGTACGCCCCCCTGGCGCACACGTACATCCAGCAGCCGCGCCTCTTTTGGGAACGGAGCAAGGCCATCAGCATCTTCAACCCCCTGTTCACCCGGGACCCTTGGGCCGCGCTGCGCGGGAATGTGGGCAAATATCTGGGCATGTTCTTCTACGTGGGCGACCCCAACGGCCGCCACAACATCCCGGGCTATCCGGTGGTCGACCCGATTACCGCAGGGTTGATGGTCGTGGGCTTGGCCCGGATGCTGCGCGCGAGGACGCGGGATAGACACGTGCTCCTGTTCCTGTGGTTGGGCACTTTCCTCCTCGCGGGCATCCTCACCACCGAAGCGCCGAACACCTTCCGGGTGTACGGCATGACCCCCGCGCTGGCCCTGGTGGCCGCGCTGGGACTCCAGGAGCTGGCAGAACATATCCCCCGCTCCCGGGTGCTCCTGCCCCTCCTCATCCTTCCCATAGCCTATTGGAACCTGTACACGTACTTCCAAGTCCAGGCAGAGCACCCCGCGGTCGTGGCCATGTTCAACGTGGGGCCCACCCGGGTGGGGCAGTACATTACCACCTTGCCGGAGGACGCGGCGATTTATTTGGACCGGGACTTTTGGGCCTTCTCCCCCATTGAGGTCATCAACCCCGGGCGGAAACTCACCCGTCTGAAAACCCCCTTCCACATCCCGCCGCCGGACGCGTCTCGCCCGGTCGTCTACATCTTGGGGAACTACGGCCGCCTGCTCCTCCCCTACCTTCGACAACTCTACCCGGAGGCGCAGGTGGATGTGGATTACGGCCCCCACCACACCTTTGTGTACGCGGGCGTGCGCCTCTCCGCGGCGCAGGTGGCCCGACGGGGCCTGCTCACGCCGGCAGGACATGTGGTCCCGGTCCCCCCTGATGCCGGGGAAGAGGGGGCCCTGCACGGTGGCCTGGTCCTTCCTCAACCTGGGGTTTACGGCCTGCGCGTGGAAGGGGTCTCGGCGGTGCGTTGGCAGATGGGCCAAACAACCGTGGTGGATGAACCGGGCCGACCGGTGACGGTCACATTGCCCGGGGGGCTGGTGCCGGTTCAGCTCTCGTGGAACGCCCGGCCGAGTGCGCGGGTTCGGTTCCTGTGGCGTCCTCCGGGGCAGAGCACGTGGGAACCGGTCCCCGCGGATCGGTGGTTCCCGCTGGACGTGCCGACGGGCGGCTTGCTCGCGCAGTGGTTCGAAGGGGGAGGGCTGCGCAGCCTTCCCGTCACGGTGACCCACGCGCCCCTCCTCTTCGCGGACAACGCGGGGAATTTGGCGACGTCGGCCATGCGCTGGACCGGTGCCATCCACATCCCGAGGGATGGGATGTACACGTTTGCCCTTTCCTCTGATGACGGCTCTCGTTTGTGGATTGACGGGGAGCTCGTGGTGGACAATTGGGGACTTCACGGCGCGGGCTGGGTGGAAGGCCAAGTTCACCTGCAGGCGGGATGGCATCCCCTGCGTTTGGACTACATTGACAACGGGGGAAGCCATTGGTTCGAGTGGCAATGGGCGCCCCCGGGTGAAGCACGGGGACCGGTACCCGCGCGCGTGCTGGCCTGGCGTCCGCAGGACGTGCAACTGGCCTTGCGTCCCCCCTCGGAGCCGCCCCCGGGGATTCCCGTGTTCGACGCGGGGGGAAGGCGTATCGGCTGGGTTCCTCTGGCCGCTGCCCGTTTATCCGACCCCACCTTCAACCGGCCCATCGCGGACGCGAACTTCCAGAAGTGGCCCATGAAGCTGGGCGATCGAATGTACGAGCGGGGAATCGGGGTGTACGGGCCTGGGGAGTTGGAATTCCACCTGGGTGGAGCCTATCGCCTCCTGGAGGGACTGGTGGGTGTGGACCGGGATACGTACGGGGATGCGCACACCCAGGTCCAGATCATCGGCGACGGGAAAGTCCTGTGGGACAGTGGGGAAATGCACCCGTGGGATCCGCCCCGCACCTTTCGGGTGGATGTCACGGGCGTGCGGGTGCTCATCCTGCGTCAGATAGAGGAAGGGCACTTCGAAGGCCGGGGCGACGGGGTTGATTGGGTGGACATCCGCTTGCGAAAGTGAGGCATCAGGAAGCCGGCCGTCGACCGGGCAACACGCTTTCCTGCTTGAAGGGCTGTTTTGCGTGCGATGCGGGCGGGAAAAGCCGGCATCGCACGCAAAACTCGTGTCCGCTAGTACTTCAAATAAAACGGCACAGAGGTGAGGATCCGGAATCGGCCTTGCCAGTTACGGCGGTACAATAACGCCACCCGCAGCGCCCACGCGGTCTGATTGTGCAGGAAATGATGCCACCACTTCGCGGGCACGAACTCCGGGATCACCACCGTCACGTACTGCCCTTCCTCCTGAATGTTCGCGTCAATGAACTCCACCAAGGGCCCGATGACCGAACGATAGGGGGAAGGGATGATGACCAACTCCACATCGGGGAAGTACCTCTCCCACTTCTCCTTCACCCGCTCCGTGCGCTTTGGGTTCAGGTCAATGTAGACCGGCTTGAGTGTTCCCCCTAGGGCTTGCGCGTAGTACATGGCCTTCAGCACACCTCGATGCACGTCGCCGATGGGCACAATCACCGTGTGTTTCTTCACCGGCGACGGCGGACGTTTTTCCACGGTCAGTTCTTCGGCCACGTGGTCGTAGTGTTCCCGGATGGCCAGAAACATCCGCACCAGGAGGGGGATCAGCGCGAGGACGATCCAGGCACCGTGGACGAACTTGGTGGCCGCGATGACGACCAACACAATTCCTGTGGCCAGGGCTCCAATCCCGTTGAAGAACGCGCGGATGTACCATCCGGGCGTGCGCAGGCGGAACCAGCGCAGTACCATGCTCGTTTGGGAGAGGGTGAAGGAGATGAACACGCCCACCGCGTAGAGGGGAATGAGCGCGTGGGTGCTGGCCCCAAAGAGGATGATGAGGAAGGAAGCCAGAAAGCCCAGGGCCAAGATCCCGTTGGAGTAGACCAGTCGGTCGCCCAGATGGGCGAATTGGCGGGGCAAGAAACCATCCCGCGCCATCCACATGGAGAGGCGGGGGAAGTCCGAATAGCTGGTGTTCGCGGCCAGGAGCAAGATGAGCGCGGTTGCGAACTGGACCAAATAATAGAGGAAGGACCGGCCAAACACCAGGCGGGCAATTTGGGAGACCACCGTTTCCCCTTCCTTGGGCAGTACCCCGAAGTGATAGCTGAGGTAGGTGATGCCCAGGAAGATGGAGGAGAGGATCGTCACCATGATGAGCAAAGTCTTGCCCGCGTTATCCGCCTCCGGTGGTTTGAAGATGGGCACCCCATCCGCGATGGCCTCGATGCCGGTCAGCGCGGTACACCCGGAAGCAAAAGCCCGCAGGATGAGGAACAGGCTCAAGTGCTGGATGGCTGTGGAGGCCGTTTCTGCCTGAACCACGTGGGGGGGCACAGTGCCCGTCGCGATGCGGTACAGCCCCGCGGCAATGAGCAAATACATGACCGCGATGAAGAAGTACGTGGGCACCATGAAGACCCTTCCCGTCTCCCGGACCCCTCGCAGGTTGACGATGGTGATGAAGGCCACCATGAGGAGGGCGATCTCCACCCGTTCCGGGTAGAGGAAGGGGAAAGCCGAGGTGATGGCCGCGACCCCTGCGGAAATGCTCACCGCGACGGTGAGCACGTAGTCGATGAGGAGTGCGGCTCCCGCGATGAGGCTGGGCAAACGGCCTAAGTTGTCCTTCGTGACCAGGTAAGCGCCACCGCCTTGGGGGTACGCGTGCACTGTCTGGTAGTAGGAGCTGGCCACGATGAAAAGGAGGGTGGCAATGGCCGCGGCAATGGGCAAGGACAACCGGACGGCTCCGGTTCCGGCCAGGGTGAGGACCAGCAGGATCTCCTCGGTCGCGTAGGCGGTGGAGGAGAGGGCATCGGATGAGAGCACCGCGAGCGCTTGGGCCTTGCCCAGGCGTTCATGATGCATGCGTTCTGTGGGCAAAGGTGGCCCAATAAGCCAACGGCGTAAGTCAGCAAGCATGCAGGCCTCCTGAACATCGAACGAAGATGCAGGCCGACCCGTGATCGGCCCGAGCGGTGGTGGGTGGCGTCTGGGGCCGCTGCCTCTAAGGGCCACGTGCGGGCAGGCGCCATCAGACCACGCGCGAAAAGAGAACGGCCCCCGGTAGTAACCGAAGGCCGTTCTCTGTCCTTCCTGGAGGCGACGGCCGGATTCGAACCGGCGATCGGGGTTTTGCAGACCCCTGCCTTAACCACTTGGCCACGTCGCCGTGGAGGAGCGGGTGAGGGGATTCGAACCCCCGACCTTCTCCTTGGCAAGGAGACGTTCTACCGCTGAACTACACCCGCTCGTCCGCTCATATTCTACACCACCTGGCCGACCTCGTCAAGTATCCGCGAAGGGGTTTGGGGGTGGATAAGAGAACGGTGATGGGTGGTCATGGCCCAGGGGGCATAGGACACGGATGCACACGGATTGGTAGGGGGGCGGGTCTTAGACCCGCC
>JAADDB010000047.1 GCA_013154135.1 Chloroflexota bacterium | reverse complement strand
TGCCCCGCCGAGGCACGGACCCGTCCGCGGCCGAGGTACTACGGAAATTTGTCCGTCAATCGGATGAATGCTATTCAACGGGAAGAGAGCGTTCGAGCGAAGTCTTAGTGGACTTCTCTTCCCTCGGCAAACTGTTTTGTGTGCGTGGTGGGCGGGCTTCACCACGCACACAAAACTCTTACCATGCACGGGGCGAGAACGTCGGCGCCCCGCCAAGGCGCGGACCCGTCCGCCGCCAATGGGGACTTTCTCTCGTCAACCCGGCATCGAAGGGCCATCCCGGCGTTCAGCCCTTTAATCGTCAATCGTTACTCTTTACTCGTTACTCCACGGCCCCGTCCGCCGCCGAGGCACTACCAAATTCTGTCCGTCAACCAACACGACTACTGAGCATTGAGGAGGTCACTGTGCATCGGGTATACATCGCGTTAGGCACCAACATGGGAGACCGGTGGGCACACCTGCGCCGGGCCATCGAACACGTGCGGGACTTCATCCAAGTGGACGGAGTGAGCCCTGTCTACGAGACCGAACCTTGGGGTGGGGTACCCCAGCCGGACTTCCTCAACGCGGTCCTCACAGGCCTAACCGACTTGGCCCCGCATCCCCTGTTAGCTCGGTTGAAGGAAGTAGAATGGACCCTGGGCCGACGCCCAACCGTGCGCTACGGGCCTCGGGTGATTGACCTGGACATCCTCCTCTACGACGACCTATGCCTGGACACGCCGGACCTGGTCATTCCTCACCCCCGCATGCACGAACGGGCCTTCGTGCTGGTCCCCCTTGCGGACTTGGCGCCGGACGCGTGGCATCCCTGTCAAAAGCAACGGATACGGGACTTGGCCGCCCAGGTGGACACTTCGGGCGTGTGGCGAGCGGAGGGACGGAGAGTCTAATACGCGTGGCCGGCAGGATTCACCCGCCGGCCACGCGCACCACATTCCAGAGGAACACGCAATCGCGTTACTTCTGCTCTTCCTTCTCCTTCTTAGCTTCCTCGATGATCTTCTGAGCAATGTGCTCCGGTACAATCTCATAGTGGGAGAATTCCATGCGGAACACCCCGCGGCCCTGAGTGAGGGAGCGCAGGTCCGTCGCGTACCGCTGCATCTCCGCCAGGGGGACCAGGGCCTTGATGACCGACTTACCCCGCTCCTGGGTCATGCCCTGCACCACAGCCCGACGGGTGTTCAAGTCGCCGATGATATCCCCCACATAATCATCCGGGACAATGACCTCCACCTTCATGATGGGTTCCAGCAGGGCCGGTCGGGCCTGGAGGAAGACCTTCTTGAAGGCCTCTCGCCCTGCAATCTGGAACGCGATGTCCTTGGAATCCACCGGGTGCTCCTTCCCGTCGTAGACCTCGGCCCGCACGTCCACCACCGGATACCCGGCCAACGGACCTTCGGCCATCGCGGACTTAATGCCCTTCTCAATGGAGGGGAAGAAGGAGCTGGAGATCGCGCCGCCGAACACACGACTGGTGTCATACTCAAAGCCCTTGCCCCGGGGCAGGGGTTTGAGCTCCATGTGCACTTCCGCGAACTGACCTGCACCACCCGTCTGCTTCTTGTGACGGTATTGCCCACTGGCCGACTTGGTGATGGTCTCCCGGTACGGGACCTTGGGCAGGGTCACCTCCACATCCACGCCAAAGCGCTCCTTGAGATACCGGACCGCGACGTCGATGTGCACGTCCCCCATCCCCGAGAGGATGGTCTCTTTGGTGCTGGCCTCATACCGCCACTGGAGAGTGGGGTCCTCCTCCTGAAGGCGGCTGAGCGCGTTGGTCAGCTTGCCCGCGTCCTGTTTGGTCTTGGGATGGACCGCGACGGAGTAGAGCGGGCTGGGATAGAGAATGGGCTTCAGGCGGAGCGGCCGGTCCTTGGAGCACAACGTATCGTTGGTCAAGGTGTGAGCCAACTTGGCCACCGCCGCGATATCCCCCGCGAGGACCTTGTCCGTGTTCACATGCTCCTTGCCCCGGGGGAAGAAGAGCTGGCTGATGCGCTCCTCCGCTTCCGCGCGGCTGTTCCACACCCGGGAATCCGATTCCATGGTGCCGGAGTAAACCCGGAAGTAGGAAATCTTGCCCACATAAGGGTCGGCCACGGTTTTGAAGACGAACGCGGCCAAGGGACCTGCAGGATCTGCGGGGAGCTCCACCTCCTCCTGAGTGCGCACGTCCAGGGCCGGCTCCGGGGGCATATCCTCCGGGCTGGGGAAGTAGGCGGCAATCGCGTCCATGACCGCGGTGACACCGATGTTCTCCGACGCGGACGCGACCAGGACGGGGATGATGTGGCCTTGGGCGATGCCCAGGCGAAGGCCCCGCTGGATCTCCTCGGGAGTGAGCTCCTCCCCTTCCAGGTACTTGGTGATGAGTTCATCATCCACTTCGGCCGCGGCCTCGATGATCTCCAGCCGACGCTCCTCCACCTCGTCCGCGTACTCCGCGGGCACATCCACCGGTTGGGCTTTTGGCCCCAGGTAGGCTTTCTGAGTGACCAGGTCGATGACACCCTGGAACCCTTCACCCGCGCCGATGGGGATGTGCAAGGGCACAATCATGCCGGAAAACGCTTCCCGCAGGTTCTCCAAAGCGCGTTGGAAATCCGCGTTTTCCCGGTTCATCTTGTTGAGCAGGATGGCCCGGGGCAGGGAACGTTCATCCATGTACGCCCAAACAAGCTCGGTCCCCACCTCCACCCCGCTCACCGCGTCGACCAGGAGAAGCCCCACATCCGCCACGCGCAGGGCGCCCTTCACCTCACCGACAAAATCGGGGTAGCCCGGGGTGTCCAGGATGTTGATTTTGACGTTGCGCCATTCGTAGGGGAGCAGACTGGTGTAGATGGAGATGGTCCGGCGGGTCTCTTCGGGATGATAGTCAGAGACCGTGTTGCCGTCCTCCACCCGTCCCATGCGGGTGAGGAGTCCCGCGTCGAATAACATGGCCTCGGCCAAGGTGGTCTTGCCGGAACTGCTGTGTCCCACGAGAACAACGTTACGTATGGCATCCGGTGTGTACGCTCGCATTCGTGCCTCCTCGCCTTCTTTTCGGGGATAAACGTTGGCTCTGCTGAAAAAACTCCATGTATGACAGCTGATGAACGCACAGATCCCGACCGCGGAGAGATCCGCCCCTCCGCAGGGCGCCGATGTTTTCGCCCTGTGCCAGGAAAGCGCTTTGACTGGGTAGCGGGCCGGGCTTCACCCGTCCCCCGCCCACGCAAAACAGGGTTCCCGGGAGAGAATGATGTGTCGGGGCCCGTGCGTCCCTTTTCAGTGGAGCCAGCGTTGGAAAACCGGCCGTCCTCGCGACCATGCGAGGACCGCGGTTCCGTTGCTGCATGAGTGCATCATGCAATTGTAAATCAAAGGACGCCTCCCTGTCAACGCTCTGGCCCGGTTGGGATGTGGCCCACGCCGCGGGATCCAACCAAGACAGGAGCTCACAACGCTGCACGGGCCTCCCCATCAGCCCTGAACACGCGATGACAGGCTCAACCGCTCGGGAGGTGGGAATCGTCTACCAGGCGGTACACGGTGCCCAACGGAGCCCGGGAGGGAGCACAGTACACCTTCAGGGGGCACAGACGACAGGCCGGGGATTGGGTCTCCTGCCCGGGCTCCACATCCGGACACGTCCCGCCCCACTGTTCCCTGCGCACATACCCCTTCTTCTCCAACAAGGCCAACTGATCGCGCAAAACCTCCCGGGACACGTGCACCCGGGCTTCCAAGTCCTGCAACGTGATGGCCCCACCGGTTTCCCGAAGTACTTCCAAGATGCGTAAAAGCATGGTCCGCGTTTCGCCTTGGTCGCGTGTATCAGGTACCCACGCTCCTCTGCCCTTTTTCAGCCGAATCCGTACCCATCAGAGCCAAACTGTTTGTGGTGGGGGCCGGCCCCAAATCCCAGTCCTAACTCATAACCGTGTTGTAAGCCGGGACGAGGACACTCTCCCGGCCAAAGGACGTCCTCACCACAACCCGCCAGTAAGGGCGCCAGGCCAAAGCCACTTGCTCCACCTGGATGTCGGCCCGTCGCGGCTTGATCGCGTCCTCCTCAATGTCGTCCAGGACTTCTTCCCACTGCTGTTTGATCTCGTCGATCTCGGCCTGGAGTTCCTCGTTCAGCTCCTCGATCTCCTGCTGGATCTCGTCGATCTCCTCTTGGGTGTCCTCGATCTTGCGCTTGAGCCGGCTGCTCATCCGGTGCTTGCTGGCCACGGTGGTGACCGAACGGCGCCGTCCCATGAAGAAGCTGAGGACCGTCTCCCCCACACTGAGGAGGGTCTCCCGCTTGCGGGCTTCGTACTCAGCCTCCGCGTCCTCCAGCGTGCGCTCCAACCGCTCCAGCCGATCCTGAAGCCGATCCAGCCGCTTCGCGTACTTGGCCTCCACCTTGTCGATGGCCGCATCCCGTTGCTCCCGTGCGGCCTGCCTCACCCGCACCCGGAAATCCCGCTCCCGCTCATCCGGCGCCTTGAAGAGTTTGAGAACCGGGTGCACCTTGATGGTCAACCGACTGTTGTGATAGAGCCAGTCGGCCAAGTCCTTCTGCAAACGCTTGAACTCCCGCGGGCTGTTCGCGCCCTCCGGAGGCAGGGCAAAGAGGACGGCCGAGGCCTCGGGCACGGATTCCGGTGCGCTGCGCAGCCGGTCCGGGTCCAAGGGCAACTGCTCTGCCTCCTCCCAATTCACCGTGCCCATGCTGCTCGGCGGAGGGGCCAGGAGTACCTTGCGCACCGTCTTGTCGATGCGCCGTTTCCGGTCCAGAAAGCGGACCATCGCGATGCCCAGGATCCCCGGCTCATACACCAGGTCCACCCGTTCCACCTCTCCATCGCCCACTTGTTCCAGCGCGCGGCGCACGGCCGTGCCCTTGTCCACTTCTATGGGCAGGAAGACTTGGGGGACACCGGGCGGCAGCGCAGGCGGGGTGGGCGTATACCCTTCGGGCACATCGGCGGCCGGGGCCTCCTGAGTGGCCTGGACCCGCGCTTCACCGGGGGCGGGAGCGACCGCGTCGGGCGTTGACGAGCGCTGTCGCTTCTTCTCCCGCATGAGTTGCTCGATCTGAGGCCGGGTGAGGGGCCCTCGCAGGTAGCTCATGACCCATCGGGTGTGGAAGACGATGGGTTCCGGCTCGTGGACGTTGTGCATGAGGAAGACCCGACTGCGCAACCGGGTGATGATCTCGTCGTAATCCGCCTCCACAGACCCTCCGGCCGCGGCAATGGCGCCCTTCAGCCCCTGGAGAACCCGCTCCTTATCCCGCTCCGCCTGGAGCTTGCCGATGAACCAGGTCCCCGCGTTGGTCAGACCTTTGTAATCGATGTCCACCGGGTTCTGGGTGACGAGGACGAGCCCCAGGCCAAAGGCTCGGGCCTGTTTGAGCAGGGTGAGAAGGGGTCGCTTGGAAGGAGGTTCGGACACGGGCGGCATGTAGCCGAAGACTTCATCGAAGTAGAGGAGTGACCGCAAGCTGGTGGTGCCCGATTGCCGCCGTACCCAGGTCACCAAACTCTCCAGCAACAGGGTGACGAAGAACATGCGCTCGTGTTCGGAGAGGTGGGCGATGTAGAAGATGCTGTGCCGCGGCTTGCCATCCTCGGTCCAGTAGAGCGCGTCGATGTCCAAGGGATCCCCTTCCAGCCAGGCCCGGAAGTTGGGGGAAGCAATGAGGGTGTTCAGGGCCATGGCCAGTTCGAACCGGTCCTGGGGCGGGAAGAAGGTGTCCACGTCAAAGACCCCTAACTGGCGCACGGGGGGATTTTGGATGGCGTTGATGAGGGTGTTCAGGTCCAAATCCTGGCCTTGGCGCCAGTAATGCTCGAAGATGTTGGCCAGGAGGATGGCTTCCCGGCTCCGGGTGGGGTCGGCTTTGATGCCCATGAGGCTGAGGAGCGCGGCCACGGTGCCGGTAATACGCTCTCGGATGGCCTCGGTGTGTTCCTCGAAATCCAGGTCGGGCGCGGCCAGGCTGCCCAGGATGTTGACGGGGATGCCCGCGTGGGAGCCGGGGGTGTAGATGGTGTAATCCGCGGCGGCCTGCAGTCGGCGGATGCGCTCCGGCCCGATGCCCCACTCGGCCAGGCCTTCCCGCCAGCGCTTGGCAATGTAGGCCGCGTACTCGTCGGGCGTCATGCCCTTGCGCCGCGCGTCATCCGGGTTGATCCAGGGCCGGAAGTCCTCAGGACGAAGCTCGGGGAATTGCAAAAGGAGGTTGGTCACATCCCCTTTGGGGTCGATGAGGATGGCCGGCACCTGGTCCAACGCGGCCTCCTCCAGCAAGCCGATGCAAAGACCGGTCTTGCCGCTGCCGGTCATGCCCACGACCACCGCGTGGGTGGTGAGATCGCGCGCGTCGTAGTTGACCGTGGGCGGATGGTATTCACCCTTATCCAGGTCGTACAGGGCACCCAGGTAAAAACTGCCCAGGCGTTCAGGTGGTGCAGGGATCATGCTTCTACTCTCCTTCCTCGGTCTGTTCAGGCGTAGGCCATGGTGTCATTCACTTTTCCACGGTGACCCACTGTTTGTCCAGGTAAGAACGGATCTCCGGGTCATCCAGCGCGTACTGCGGGATAAGGAGGGCACGTCCGCGATCCAGGCGCTGCTCTCCGGTCGGTAGGTGAAGGAGGATATTGTGCTCCGATACGTTGCGCAGTCGCACGTATTGCCGGATTTTCCAATACGGTCTCTTGAGTGCGCTCATACGCTGCCTCCTTTTGGGCCGGTTTTTCCCTCCACTCCCGGATGGGGACGCGTGACAACACACGTCAATAGGCCCACCCGTTCATTGTACACATTTGACCGTGGAACGGGAAACTGAACATGGGGAAAAGGGGGGGAGCTAACGAGTAACGATTGACGATTAAGGGGGCGCACGGCCGTGCGCCCTTACCGTTCGTGAACGGCGATGTGGGGGCATGCGCGAACGCCCGGGGCTACCCCCCCCAGACACTTTTACTCGTTACTCGTTATGCGTTAGGCTCTTCGCCCATCCCGGCCGACCTCGCCCCTCAGCCACCTCCATAATCGTTACTCATCAATCGTCAATCGTTATCATCCATTACCCAAATTTCCCCAATATCCCCATGAACTTTTCCTAAACGCCCCTTTTCCCCCTTGACAGACCGAACATCTGTGCTATAATAGAAGCCGTCGAGGAGAACGGATGTTCTAACATCGCCAGATGAGGTGTGCATCATGCGACACACATTGGACGCCCAAGCGGATCGAATTGAATTAGTTCTGGCCAGCCACCGGGTGCCGGCCCAGGTGCGGGGAGGACGCATCACCCCCCAGGCGGTGAAGTTCGAAGTCATCACCCCCCTGGGTACCCGGGTGAACAAGATCGCGGCCCTGGCCGATGAATTAGCCATGGCCTTGGGCGCCCGACACGTGGAAGTCCACCGGCGGGCCGGATACATCGAGATCGAAGTCCCCCGACAAGACCGGCCCCGCATCACCCTGCGCCGGCTGCTGGAACGGGTGAAACGGGTGCCACCCGCGACCGCACTCCTGGGCCTGGATGAAAACGGAACCCCCCTCCTCCTCCGACTGGACAGCCCAGATGTGGCCCATGTGCTCCTGGCAGGCACCACCGGGTCCGGGAAAACGGTGCTCATGCGCCTGATGGCCTTGAGCTTGGCCATGTGGAATCGCCAGGCCCAAGTCCAGCTGGTCCTCCTGGACCCCAAAGGCCGAGGGCTGGCCCCCTTGATCACCCTCCCCCACGTCTGGGGCGGGGGCGTGGTCCGGGACATGGGCGCGATCACCGCGATGTTGGAAAAGCTCGTCGCGCTGATGGAAACCCGGGACCGGGTGGGCAGCTCCTGGCCTCGCATGGTGGTGTTTGTGGATGAGCTGGCCGAGGTGGTAGGCGTGGGGGGACGTAAGGCATCCCGAGCGCTGACACGCCTGGTCCAGCGGGGCCGGGAAGCGGGAATCCACATCGTAGCCGCGACGCAAAAGCCTTCTTCCACCCTGCTGGGCAGTGTGATGAAAGGGAATTTCCCCGTGCGCATTGTGGGCCGGGTGGCCAGCGCGGACGACGCCCGTGTTGCCGCGGGCATCGGCGGCAGTGGCGCGGAGCGTCTGCGCGGGCACGGGGATTTCATCCTGGTGGCCGGGGGCGAAGTTATCCACTTCCAGGCCCCCCACATCACCGACGAGGAGTTGCGGGCACATGTGCAACAGGTATGGGCTGCACGACGTCCCCGGCCCCCATCCCCCTCCGGGCCCTCTCAGAGGGCCACCCCGACACGAGGCCTGGTCCGTCGTTTGCTCTCAACATGAGAGCGGGGAGAAGTCCGATTTTGGAATAAGCGTACGTTGACTTCGTCCCCGGAGAGAACGGTTCTGTGTGGTGGGCTTCGTCCGTCCACCACACAGAACGCTTTCTTGGCAGAGGGCGGAAATGTGGGGGCCCCGCCCAGGTGCGGACCCATCCGCCGGGGTACGACGAAGTTTTGCAGCCGAGCCAGATGGGACGTTGGACAAAACGTGGCAAC
>JAADDB010000145.1 GCA_013154135.1 Chloroflexota bacterium | reverse complement strand
CCACCCACGCAAAACAGTTCTATCATAAGGGGAGAGGCTGGGAAATGCACACACGGCCCACGCGACTCAATGAACAGGCCCGTTGAACGGGAAGCGCCTCTGCGGGGCGCGGGGTAGGTGCTCCGGCCGACGTATCCCCGTCCCGGAGGGACGGCTCCTGTTCAGCAGGCGGATTTATCCGGCTGCCTTCCGGGGCCGCGGACGGGTCCGCACCTTGGCGGGGCGTCGACGTTCTCGTCCCGTGCCAGAAAGGCGTTTTGGTAGTGGGCGGGCGGGTGAAGCCCCACACCCAGGTTCTCCGTCATATGTCCGTCAATCAGGCAGGCATTTTGTTTTCAGGACGGGGGTTCCGCCCGTGCGTCCGCTCAGCGGTTCAGAAACGCGTCGATGGCCCGGAAGAGGGCTTCCATGTCCGCTTCGGTGGTCTCGCCCATGTGCGCGATGCGGAAGGTCTTGCCCTTCAGGTCCCCATAGCCGTTGGAGATGGTCATCCCCCGCTCCCGGAGGAACGCGTTTAGCGCGGGCACATCCACCCCGCGAGTGTTCTCCACACAGGTGACGGTTTGCGACTCATACCCTTCCTCCGCGAAGAGCCGGAATCCCCGTTCCAGGGCCCATGTGCGGGTCATGTGGGCCAGCCGGGCATGGCGGGCAAAGCGGTTCTCCAACCCTTCGGCGAACATGATGTCCAGCTGACGGTCCAGGGCCCAGAAGAGGGAGATGGCGGGTGTGGCCGGGGTGGTGTTGCGGCGCAGGTACTTTTCCAGCACGAGGAAGTCGAAATACCAGCCCCGTCCTTCCACCTCGCGAGCCCGTTCCAGGACTCGGTCGCTCACCGCGGCGAAGGCCAGACCCGGCGGAAGGGCCATGGCTTTCTGGGAGGAGGTGAGGGTGACATCCAGGCCCCACTCGTCCACGGGGATTTTTACCCCGCTCAGGGAGGAGACCGCGTCCACCAGGAGGAGGGTGTCCGGGGCTATGTCCCGGACCGCGCGGGAGATTTCGTCCACCGGGCTCATCACGCCGGTGCTGGTTTCGTTGTGGACGACGGTGACCGCGTCGAAGGGCCCGTGGGCTTGGATGGCCCGGACCACGTCTTCCGGTTTCACGGCCCGGCCCCAGGGGATGTCCACGCGTACCACTTCCTTGCCGCACCCCACAGCCACATCGTGCCATCGTCGGGAGAACGCGCCGTTTACCATGGCGAGGACGCGTTTGCCCACGCCGTTGCGGATGGCGGCTTCCTGCAACCCCGTTCCCGAGGACGCGGTCACGTAGACTCGGTGGCGGGTGAAGAAGAGGCGGCGCAGTTTTTCCTGGACTCGGGCGAAGAGGTCTTCGAAGGTTTCCGTGCGATGTCCGATCATGGGGTGGGTTTGTTCGGCCAGGACTTCCTGGCGCACGTTCGTGGGTCCGGGAATGAAGAGCTTGGGAAATAGCATACCGATTCCTCCTTGCACTGGACTGTTCACAGCATAGCCGAGTTTGTCACAGCGGTGATTGTACCATAGTATTGGGGAGAGATGGTATTGACCATCGGGTTCGGCATGGCCTTGTCGGGTTCGCGTGTCAGACCCGCAGGGTGGTCTATGCACGTTGATCGGTAGTCCCTCGGCCGCGGACGGGTCTGCACTTTGGCGGGATGCCGACGTTCTCGCCCCGTGCCGGAAAAGTGTTTTTGGTGGACCACCCACCAAAAACAGTTCTCCCGTCTTTCATGTCACAATACAAGAACCTTGATATGTCGGTCGATCAACACGATTCTCCATGGACACTTTTATCCGACGACATTTGCGCTGGAATCTGGCCGTCAACATCATAGAGGGGGCGTTTTTCTGGATCGGCAGTGCGTTCTACTCCTTCCAGACGGTTCTGCCCTTGTTCGTGAGCAAGTTGACGGATAATCCCTACGCGCTGGGCTGGCTGGCCACGGTGGGCAACAGCGGTTGGCTCCTCCCCCAGCTTTTCACCGCGCAGTGGGTCAAGCGGACGCCGGTGAAACGGGATATTGTCATCAAGGTGGGGTTCTTCAGCGAGCGGCTCCCCGTCCTGGTCTTGGCTCTCATCGCCTGGTTTGTCGTACCCCGTTCTCCTCGCATGGCCCTCTGGTTGACGTTGTTCACGGCCACTTGGTTGGCCTATGGGTCCGGCCTGATTGCGATTGCCTGGCAATCCATGGTGGCCAAAGTCATCCCCCAGGAAATGCGAGGGCGTTTCCTGGGCACCGCGAGCGCGTTGGGGATGGCAGGAGGCGCGTTGGCCGCGTCCCTGGTCACGTACATCCTGAACACCTACGCGTTCCCGGGCAATTTCGCGCGGTCCTTTGCCCTGGGAGCTCTGGCCGGGTTCCTCTCCTGGTTCTTCCTCTCCCTAACCCGGGAACCCCCTGATCCTGTTCCCGATGAGGAGGCTACTTCCCCCCTGTGGCGGGAGATCCCCCGGGTGCTGCGGAGGGACCCGCACTTCACCCGCTACTTGATCGCGCGCATGTTCATTGTCGCGGGGAACATGGGAACCGGCTTCTTGGCCGTGTACGCGGTGGAACGGTGGCATTTGAGCGATGGACATGCCGGGGTGTTCAACGGGGTGAGCATGGGTGCCCAGTTCATCGCCTATTTGTTGTTGGGCACTCTCGCGGACAAGCGGGGACACACGTTGGTCCTGAAGATCGGCGCGCTCAGCACCGCGGTCTCTTTCCTCGTGGCGGCCATCACGCCCATCCCCCTTCTGGTGTATGTGGCCTTTGCCGGGCTGGGCACGGCCCTGGCCGCGTACATCGTGTCCGGCATGATGATCGTGCCCGAATTTGCGCCGCAGGAGGAGTTGCCCCTCTACTTCGGCCTTTCCAGCACTTTGCCGGGGGTTATCTCCATGCTTTCCCCCATGCTCGCGGCCACGGTGACCAAGCTGTGGGGCTATCGGGCCATGTTCGCCCTTTCCGCGACCTTGGCCTTCATCGCGGCCCTCCTCTTCCACACCTGGGTTACGGACCCCCGACGCTTGGGAAGGACCACGGGGGAGCTTAGCCGCTGATGAAGGGATCCCCTTCTTCGGCCAACCGGTCCAAAATGGCCTTTGTCTCCTCCTCGTTGGCCCCCGCGATCCGGCGCACAATACACCCGGCCTCCCTCAGCCGACGTTCCACCTCCGGCGACACGCCGAACGGTCCGCCGACGATGGTCACCTTCTGCGCGTGGGCTGCCTCATCGGGCAAGAACCCCATGGTGGGTCGATAGCGGGCCACGTAGTTGATGCTGTTCAGCCAGTCCTGACGGGCCCACATCTCCCCGTGTTGCCAGAAGAGCATGTAGTGATAGATGGGCTGGGGTGGTGGCTCCAAGTGCCCGTCCAGGATCCGTTTCGCCCGGCCCAGGAGCATGTCATGCCAGCGGAATCCGCCCAGCCACTCATCCCCCGGGCAGGATGTATGGTCCTCGTTGTAGGGGAACTCCCGATGCCCCTTCACATGCTCCAAGGGGATGTTCAGGAGTTGGCTGAGCCAGGCCACCAGGTGGGCGGTCGCCTGGAGTTGTGCGGGCGTGGGCAATGCCTCCTGGAAATTCCCCGCCACGCAGATGCCCACGGTGTAGTCGTTGTTCATGTACACGTGGTTGCTCACCGTGGTCAGCCGGTTGGTCTGGTAGATGGTGCCGTCGGGCCCCACGTAGAAGTGGTAGCCGATGCCCGGCCACTTGTTGTGCTCCACGTGGTAGCGGGCAATCGCCTCCACCGGGATGTTGGGCGATGCCGCGCTGTGGTGGATGGCCAGGTGGGTGATGTCCTGGAGCGAGCGGGTGGGATATCGCTTCTCCGGGTGCCGGGGCAGGATGTTCACCACATCCCGGATGGGCGGGCGAGGCACACGGCGTGGCTTGGCCTCGTCCTCCGCGGGTTTCTCCGTCTCCTGGAGCTCGCTCAACAGGGCGCGCAGGCGGTCCAGTGTGGCCTGGAGCTCGCCCAACTGCTCGTGGGCTTGGGTGAGCTGATCGCGCAGGGATTGGTTGACTTCCTGTTGGGCTTCCAACTCCCGGAGGAGGTGTTCCCGGGTCTGGGTTTGTTGTTCCAGCTCCTCTTGCAGTTGGGCCAAGATCCCTTCCAGCGCGCGGGTGTCCACCGATTCGGCAGACGTCACAGACGCGAGCCAGCGTCGCACCCGCTCCAGGAGCATGTCCCGCCAGCGACGACCGGAGCGCCAGTTGGTGCCTGGGGATTCGGTGAGGACGAAGTCACTGGTGCCTTTGACCGCTTCTTCGTCCAGGTGGAAGCGTTGGAGGAGCCAGGCTGTGAGGTGTCCGGCCGCGTCGAGCTGGGCTTCGTTGGGCACGCCCTGGCTGAAGTTCCCGGCGACTGCCACGCGGATCCCCCGGAGGTAGTCCTCCCGCCGGGAGACCACATCCTCCAGCGGTTCGGTCTGGTAGATGGTGCCGTCGAAGTCGATGAAGTAGTGATAGGTGATGCCCGGCCAGCGTTCTTTGTGTTTTTCCGCGATGACCCGCAAGGGCACCGCGAAGTTGGTGGCCGTGTGGTCAAAGACCACGTAGCGGATGTCGTCCAGGGAGCGCTTGATCATCTTGTCCGGATCGCGCGGCAGTTCGTCGATCACGTTGACGATGGGCGGCGGTGGGATTTGACCTTCCTGGCCCACCTGCAGGCGTTCCCGCAGTTCGCGGACTTTCTGGCGCAGGTCCAGCACTTCCTGCCCGATGAGCTTCAGCCGCACTTTCCCCGGCTCGGGCTCCTCCATCGCGACCCGTTGCCAGTACTGGGTGCGCATGCCATTTTCCACGATGACGTCGGTGATGGGATATCCGGTGATGTCCAGGCCGTATCGGTAGAAGAAGCTCAGGAAGGGTTGCTCCACCGTCTTGCCTGTTTCCGGGAATGTGCGGGTGGATTTTTCCGTTACGATGACCTCCACGGGGACTTTGACCAGGGGGCTGCCCCGTTCTCCGAACCAGGCCCGTCCTTCTTCTACCAGATCCCACACCAGGATGTATTTGCCCGGCCAGGGGGGAGGAACCACGGGCGCGGGGGCGACGGTGACGGTTTCCCCGGGCGCTACCGGGCGGGGGAGCTCTGTGCGCAGGTCTTTGTCCGCGGCCACAGGACGGCCATGCGCGTCGTACCAGTGGTAGCCCAGCCGCACCCGATGGGGACCTGTGTTGGGCCAGATCACTGTGCCCGCGTTGCGTATGACAAAGGAGGCCGTGCTCCCAATGCCGATGGGGATCTTGTCCGGCACGTTGACGGTCACCCATTCGGCTTTCCAGATGCGGGGACGTTCCACCCGGGGCACTTTGGCCACTTCATAGGGGATGGGCAGGATTTCCCCCGATTCCCGCCGCCACACAAACCGGGCCCATTGAGGGTCGGGAGAGGAGAGGATGAACGCGCTCGCGGAGCGGATGTAGGGATAATCCTGGAGCAGGGTGTAGTACTCCCGGTACTCCTTGGCCACATGGGCCGGGTCCACGTGGGGGGTGGAATCGCCGAATTCGGTGATCTCAATGGGCAAGTTGGGGTACATCTCGTGGTACATGCGGAAACGGAGCCCCCATTCGGGGTGGCGCATGTTGTCGTACTGCCAGTAACAGTGGACACCTAACCAGTCGGAGGCTTCGATCGCTGGCCGACAGATCTGAAGCCAGGCCCTGTCCCGGTGAGGCACATCGTACACGGCCAGGCCGGGAAAGCCGAACTTGGCCCACGGTGCCAGCTGCCGAAGCCGTCGCAACACTTCCAGGTACCAATCCCGGAAGTCCCGGGCGTCCTCATCCGTGGGCCCCCACCCTTCCAGGCCGGTGGCGTGGTTGGGCTCGTTGTGGATTTCGAACTTCTCCACCCACGGGCGCAGCTCGTTAATGCGCCGGATGTGTCGCTCCACAAACTGTTGCGGCGTTGGATGTCCTCCGGGGCCGATGCGCTCATCGTACAACCGGACGATGAATTCCATTTTCGGGTTGATTTCCCGCGCCCGGCGGAACACTTCGTCCCGGTTCAGGGACATCATCTTCAGCGTTTCGATTTTGGCGATGCGGAGGACTTCGTAATCCACTTCCTCGAAGAGAGGTGCGTTCCGAGCGTGAACGCCCACACGGCAACGTGTCATGGCTCCCCCTTCCCTACGGATGAGAAGAATGTGGTTGTGCTCCCATTATAACCGACAACGTCCCCTTCGGTCTAACTCGTAACGAGTCACGATTGACGATTAAGGTGGATCGGTTGGATGGCCGGTTTGGCCGTTCGTCATGTGTAAGGGATGCTCCCAGGCTCTGTTGCGCAACGAGTGAAGGGGCAGGGCAGAAGTCCAGCTCGTCCTGCCCCTTCCCCTACCTCGCAACCAAAACGTCGGATCCTGCCAGGGAGCGGACCCGTCCGCGGCCGGGATCCGACGGCGTTTTTCCTCCCATGCCAGGGGTTATTCTCCCTCTTTTAGGATGTTCAACACCCGGGGTTTGCATTCCCGGGTCGAGAAGATGGTGATGCGATCCCCGGGTTGGAGAACGGTGTCCCCGTGGGGCACGATGACGCGGCGGCCACGCCGGATGGACACCAACACACAGTCCTCGGGGAGGTGAAGTTCCTTGACTTGCTTGCCCACAGCCCACGCGTCCGCGGGCAGCTCCAGGTGAATGTACTCTGTGTCCGCTTCCCCAACCCGCAGTTCTTGCAGACGTTGGGCAATTTCCCCCCGTCGAGCCATGGCCAAGTTGTAGGCCCGGATGATATCCCGACGCCGGATGACACCCAGCAGTTGTTTCGGGTTCTGACGGGAGACCACGGGGAGCCGGCTCACATCCCGCAGCCCGAGCTTGCGCAAAGCCTCCCACAAAGTCTCATCGGGGTAGGCCACCAGCAAATCCCGGGTCATGATGTCCCGCACCCGCAGCCGGTCAAAGTCCTTGCGCTTCATGGCCTGTTGATAGTCCGCGAGGGAGACGATGCCCACCAGTTCGCCCTTCTCGTTCACCACCGGGAAGCCGTGTCCATGGGCCTGGACGAACATCTCCCCCAGTTCGGAAAGGGGCATGGTCTCGGGCACGGTAACGGGGTTTTTCTGCATGGCCTGCTCCACGGTCACGCTTTCCATCACATCGATGTCCCGACCGTGTCGGATGACAATGCCCCGCCGGGCCAGCTTCAGGGTGTAGATGGACTCGGGGTGGATGTAATGGGCTATGGCCGTGCTGATGACCGTCGCCAACATGAGGGGGAGGATGAGGCGGTAGTCGTTGGACATTTCAAAGACGATGAGGATGGCTGTGATGGGGGCTCGGGCTGCACCGGCAAAGGTGGCGGCCATGCCCACCAGCGCGTATGCTCCCGGGTTGATGTAAAGCCCCGGGAACCACTGGCGGAAGATGATGCCCAAGCTACCGCCCAACGCGGCGCCGGAAAAGAGGGAGGGCGCGAACACACCACCCGAGTTCCCGGCTCCCAGGGTGAAGCTGGTCGCGACCAGTTTGGCAATGGCCAACGGCGCCAACAAGGTCAGACTCATCTGCATGTTCACCGCGATGGCCTCACCGATGAAATGCAGCCCCGGGCCCAGGACCTGGGGGTAGATGACCGCGACGACGCCCGTCAACAACATGCCCACCACCGGTTTGATGACTTCCGGGGCTTTCCACTCCTCGAACAAGTCCTCTGCTTTGTACAGGATGACGATGAAGAAGACAGCCAATAAGGCCGAAGCGACTCCGACAATGATGTAGAGGGGAATTTCCCACACGGAGTTGAGCCCGTACGCGGGCACGTGGAACGCGGGCGCCGCGCCCAAGTAGGCCCGGCTGATGATGCTGGCCGAAACGGCCGAGATGACGACGACTCCAAAATATCCCATGCTGAACTCGCCCAGGATGACTTCCAGGGCGAAGATGACACCCGCGATGGGGGCGTTGAAGGTGGCCGCGATACCTCCGGCCGCGCCCGAGGCGACCAGGATTTTGATTCGCTCCTCGGAGAAGTCCAACAACTGTCCCAGGGTGGAGCCCAAGGCCGACCCGATCTGGACAATGGGGCCCTCTCGTCCGGCCGAACCGCCGGAACCGATGGTCAACGCGGAGGCGATGGCCTTCACCACCACCACCCGGGGGCGAATCCGGCCTCCGTGGACCGCGATGGCCATCATCACCTCGGGCACGCCGTGGCCGCGTGCTTCGCTGGCCACGTAGACGATGAGGGGGGCACCCAACGCACCGCCAATGCCCAGGGAGAGGAACATCCCCAGGATGCCGTAATCCTCGCGCAGGGCTTCGGCTATCTTTTCGACCCAATGCAACGATTGGATGAAGAGGACAGCGCCGTATCCTGTGCCCACGCCGATGAGCACCGCGACGATGGAAAGGACCAAGTAAGGAGGCGGTGCGAGTCGTACTAAGAGGCGGGCTAAGGGGCTGACCGCCCGTTGCGACAGGTCGATACCCCCTTCTGTGGTGCTTTCTTCTGTGGTCATACCTCTGTCTCCTCCTACGCAGGATATAAGTTATGCTACTCGCTGGAGTTTGGACAAAAGACCTTGGCAGGCGAACGAGATTCAGCTACACCTTGGCGGCGGACGGGTCCGCACCTCGGCAGGG
>JAADDB010000196.1 GCA_013154135.1 Chloroflexota bacterium | reverse complement strand
GGATGGGCCCGGGGTTTCAATCCCTCATAGGTAGGCTAGGAACCGGGGTCGGCCTGGATGAGGAGTGGAAGCCTCAGGGGTTTCAATCCCTCATAGGTAGGCTAGGAACTTTGGTACGAGAATTACGAAACGCCAGAGGACGCAGTGTTTCAATCCCTCATAGGTAGGCTAGGAACGAAGATTTCTGTAGGTTTTCAAGGTGCTGGGAGGGGAGGATGAGGGCTGGTTGGGTGTTTTGGGTGTTGGAAATGTGCTTTTACGGTATGTTTGCCCCCTTGCAAGGTCGTCTGTCCGCCGTTGGATCTGCACGATTCCGGACCGACGACTTGATTATAGGCCCATGATCGCCAATGGGCAAATTTGGTGATCACCGACCGGGTCTTTTACACTACGTGGGGAGGAGGTAAAATGTATGTGATTATGGTCTACGATGTGAATGTGGATCGTGTGGCAAAGGTGTTGCGCATCGGCCGGCGGTATTTGACCTGGGTGCAAAACTCGGTCATGGAAGGACCGTTAACCCGCGCTCAGTATAAACGCTTGGTGGCCGAGGTCCGAAAGGTCATTGACGAGGAGGAGGATAGTGTGTTGTTTTACACCTTACGGTCAGAGCGGGATGTGCGTCGGGAGAATATCGGTGTGGTGAAAGGCGCCCCGTCTCCCTTTGCTTGAGTGGCCCTCTCACCAACGTGCCCGAAATGGGGTGTACGGTTTCTCACCGATCAGGTGCTTCTCCAATTTGTACAGTTCCAACCGCAGGGCCCGCCGGTAACTCACATTGCGTCGTAAGCCCCGATGTCGAAATGTCGTACTCAGACGGTTTTCCCAGGCCTCCAAGAAGATGCGTCGGCCCGACTCGTTCAGGTATATCCCGCCCATGTCGTCGTCAAAATGCCGAGCCCGTAGTTGCCCTTTGCCCACGAGGGTGAATATCAATCGATCCACCAGGATGGGTTTGAAGATCTCGGCCACGTCCAGGTTGAGGGTGAAGCGCCGGAAGTTGGTCGCGTGCAGGAAGCCGATGCGCGGATCCAGGTGGGTGTGGTAGATCTCCGAGAGCACCGCGGTGTAGAGCAGGGTGTTCCCAAAGGAGATGAGCGCGTTGATGCGGTTTCGAGGAGGGCGGCGTGAACGGGCTTCGAAGGCAAAATCCTCGTTGTCCAGGATGATGTCAAAGGCTTCGTAATACGCGTCCCGGGCCTGGCCTTCCACTTGCATCAGCGCGGAGATGTCCTTTGCCGTGGCGATGCGTTCTTGGTGACGCTCAATGGCAAGTTCCACTTCTTCCAGGGGCTTTCCCCGATTTTTGTAGTAGCGCACCACTTTGCGCATGTTGAACAGGGCACCGTCTACAAAACGCCGTGCCAGGTCCAGCCGTTTGTCCTCATCCAAGTAGTGTTCGGCCTGGCGTAAGATCATGTATCCCGAATTGTAATGTTCCCGCGGGTAATAGGTGCCGATATAGTAGCCGTTGTGGCCGTAGAAGTGCACGGGGATGTGCTGTTGCGTCAGGAATCCCAACAGGCGTTTGTTCAGCGTCACCTCGCCGAATACGTGCACTTCCTCCACCTGCTCTATGGGGAAGAAGCGTTTGCCCTCGTCGGTCTCCAGCACCAGGGTGTTTTGATGGCGGCGTAAGGTGCCGCTGGAAAGCACGTAAAGTCGTTTGCCCATCTCACCCCTCCTCGTCGCTCCAGCAGAACTCCCGATAAGCGCAGGACCGGCAGTAGCGGATGCGCTTGGGCGGAGGCGGCGTGGGGCGGCGCATGATGGCTTCTACCCGATCCATGACCGCACGCAACTGGGCTTCGCCCTCCTCGTCCAGCACCACCCGCTCGCGGCGACGCTCCTCTGGGAAGCGCAATTCGCCTTCGGCCTCCACGCCCATCTGGCGCAAGCGCCACAGGTAGAACAGCACTTGCATCCGGCTTGCCTCGCGGAATCGGGACGAGGCCTTGACCTCACCCACAATCAGCCGGGTACCCTGGCGTTCGACCAGGTCCAGTTTCATCCCCGGCAGGCTGATCTCCCGCTGGCGGCTGCGCGGGTAGACCATCTCGCCCAAAAAGCGCCCCCACTCCAGCCGCGCGTCGTCCCGGTCCGGTTCCACCTCATGGGCCATGAGCCAGACTTCCCGCTCGCAGATCATCGCGTACCAGACTAACGTGCCGGTGATGTGTTCAGACATGGCTGATCCTCACACGAAGGCCCAGAGGGCACAAGGGAAAACACGTCATTCTTCAGCGTTGTCTTCCTGGTCTAAGCCAAAGAGTTGAAAGAAGAGTTCCTCTGCGCGACGTCGGCCTTCCTCGGTGAAGACCACGCTTTTAGCCTTGCTCCGCGGATTGTCAATGTACCCCTTCTCGTACAACCGGTCCAGGACCTCCCAGGGGAAGGATTTCCAGGCACGGTAGATGACAAGGGGCGGCCTGCCGTCCTCCCACAGGTTCAAATAGAGCAAGGCCAAAACCACATCATCCACTTTATCCTCATCGTACCACTTCTCTGGCGCTGTCATGAGAAACCTCCTATACAATCCAGGCTCTGTCCAGATCTTTCTGGACCCAGCGGAAGCCGGTCTCCAGGTCGTAGAACTCATCCCATTGATTAAGCGGGACCCAGCGCAGGCCCGGTCGCCACTCCGGCGGCGGGTTCTTCTCAGCCCGAAATTCAGGCACCTGGATTATCCGCTCGTGCAGGTAACGGCGATGGTGCAGGTACGCTTCGCGACGCCGCCGAAAGTCCTCTTCCTCCAATACCTCGGGGGTGAAGACTTCAGCCAGCCAGGCCGCGTCGTCCTCGGTCAGGGTCACGAACACGGGCACCGAGGGCATCTCGTCGATCAGACGGAAGTTACTCAGGCAGGGCACATTGCCGCAGTTTTTACCGTCGTAGCGTAAACCCAGGTAGGCACCCCAAAGCAGGTCGCTCTCCTCCTGGGATTTCCACCGCTGGGTTTCTTCAAAATAGTGCTCTACCAGCCTGGCAAACTCAGGTTCTTCCAGGCGGACAATGCCTTTCAGTAGTTCTCGCGCGGCATTCATGTGCACGGTACCATACACTAGATTGGCCTTAGAATCTTTCAACTTCCGCACCAAGACCAAGCCCTGTGTCCGGCGACCTTCCCGATTACAGCGGCCCGCCACTTGAACAATGCTATCCAGCGGGCCCAGGTCTCGCACGGCGACTGTGAAGTCCAGGTCTACCCCTGCTTCCACGACCTGTGTAGCCACCAACACCGCGCGCCCTTTGGCCTCCAACCAGGCGCGCAAAAAGGCCAATCTTTGGGACCGGTGTAGGGGCACGATATTGGTCGAAAGGTAGACCAGCGCCCGCTCGTCCTCTGCTAAGGGGAAGCCCCTACCTTCCTTCCAGGACGGTACAGGCGTGCCGACATCCTTTTCCCGCAGGGTCTGGTACAGCCGCAGGCTATCGCCCACGGTATTGACCACCACCAGCACTGAATCGTGTGTCTCAGCTATCTCGATCACTTCATCGGCCAAGGCTTCTATTGAGCGCTCCGCAAGATCCACTTCTAACACCGTGCGGTGCATCAAATTGAAGAGTTGCTGTGGCTCGGGATAGAGTTCGTCGGGTTGGGTCTTCTCAGTCACAAAGATAAGAGGGCGGGTGGCCGTCATCTGGATCACGGTTAAGCCCATCTCCTCCCGGAGCACTTGGAAGATCCGCCGGGCCAGGGGCCAGTACTCCATCTTCAGACTTTGCAACTCGTCCAGGATGAGGACGCCGCCGATAACATTGTGCAGTTTGCGCAGCAGGCGGTTTTGGTGGCCCAGCAAGGTGTGAAAGACCTGCACGAAGGTGGTGACCACGATCTCGCTTTCCCAGCCCTCGGTGAGGAGCAGGGCCTCTGCCACAGGGAGGTTTTCATCATCCACGCGATATTCGATTTCCGCCAAGTGGTGGTGTTTGATCAAATAGCGCTCACGGTTAGCAGGAAAATCGGGAAGGCCCCAAGTGAGTATGTCTTCCACCACGGCGTAATTCTGCTCAATGAGGTTGATGAAGGGTAGCGCGTACACGATGCGCGGGGTGACACCGTAGTGTTCGGCAAGGCGCTCGCGCAGCACAAAGGCCGCGGAGAGCGCGGCCAGGGTCTTGCCCATGCCCGTGGGCGCGGTCAGGGCCAGGGGATCCGACGGGGGGATGGGCACCTGGCGGGCCCGTTCGGTGACCGTGCGGAAGAACGCGGCCCGCTCCCGGTCCAGGTCGTGGCGGGGCCGGGGATATTTGTGGGCCACATAGCGTTCCGCCAGATCGCCGGGCAGGTGGGGGCGAGGCGGCAAAGGTGGCAGCCCGGCCGCGCTGCGCTTGTCCGCATCGATGAGCGCGGAGAAGAGAAGTTGCCCCCAAAGTGCCAACCGCGCCCGGTCCGCTTCGCTCAATCCCCCTTCGGCCTTGCTCAGAAAGTAGCCCAGCCGCTCCAGGGTGTCCAGCGTTTCCCCCACCGTTTCTGGATTCTCGAGGAACGCGCGCACTGCGTCGCCCTCCAGCCCCAGCGAGGCCAGTTCCTCTACAAGCACCTCAGTGCGGTCCCCCAAGTCCCGCCACTGGTCCACAAAGCGCTGGAGAGTGCTGGGCAGGCGGGCCTGATTTCCTGTCAGCCACGCGCTGAGGTCGTACTCCAGGTCGGGCACATGGGGGACCAGGTCCTCCGGGGCCTGGAGGTGGCCGTGGTGACGGTGGATAACGAGGAAGGCGAGGAGAGGCAGATAGGCTTCACGTCGGGTGGGGTCGCGCTCAGGCCAAGTTTGAAGCGCTAACCACGCGGCCAGAAGTGCGGAGGGGAACGCGTGGTGTTCGCGGCCGTTGTGCGAACGTTTGGTGTGTAGGTAGTCCTGGAAGAAGGTGGTGTACTTGCCCACATCGTGGGTCGCGCCCGCCAGGTAGGCTACGCGCGCGAGCACGTCCCGCGCGCGTAGCGCGGGATGGTCCAGCGCCTCCCGCGCGGCCCGGGCCACTTCGCCCAGGTGCTCAACGAGAGGCTGGCCGGGGCGGGCTTCGGCGCGTGTCATCTTACACCTCCAAGAACACGTGCCAGATGTCGTCCTCGTCCTCTGGCAGCCGGAAACGAGGCCCTGAGACTTTCAGCGGTAGGGGATCTCCCCTGTCCTCCCAGATGACATTCGCTATCGCGCGCAACGTGCGATCTGGGTGAAAGTCCAGGGGCATCCGGTCGGGCAGGACGCGCAGGCCCGGCCGTAGGGGCGTTGCCAGCACCCGCTCCGTGGGGACCACCGTGTCTACCCGCACCTGGCGATCATCATCTGCCCATGCCACCTCGTCATCTTCATACAGACGGGGGTGTTCCACCCAGGCCGGGCAATAAGCCACGCCCAGGAAGAGGGGATATGCATATCGGGCCTCCATCACCTGCGCGGCCACTTCCCGTGTGAGGCTGGGCTTCTCGTGCTGGAAGAAGACGCGGTAGCGCAACACGGCCCGGTGATCCTGGGCTTTGGGTAGCACCCACTCGGTGGGGATTTGGGTGCGCACGTCTCCCCCGTGCCAGTCGCCCGTTTTCGTCTGAAGCAGGTTGATCGTCTGCACTAGCGTGCGCACGGGAGCGCGTAGAGCGACGCCGATGCGGGCCTGATCCAGGCTGAACAGGTCGTAGTAGGTGTTGCGACGCAGACCCAGCATCGCGGCCAGTATCCCGGCCAGTGTGGTGCGCGGGGGCACATGGTATGTCAAGGACGAGGAATTCGTGTAGAACTTACGGAAGTGGGCCATTGGGCCCACCAGATCAAAGGCGACTAAGGGTCCCATTGCCGTCCTCCTTGGTTATGAGGAGGCTTGAATTCTCTTCATTAAGTCATTGAGGTCTTGCACCCGATCCGCACCCAGTGCATCCTTCAGCGCGGGCACCAGGGCCTGTCCTGAAGCGAACTCATCATGGGCCCAGACGACCACGTTCCGGATGGCATCCTTGTGCTCTGCCAGCCAGGTGACCAGATCGGTGAAGTCCAAGTCCACGTCGGCGATGCTCTCCAAGCCTTCCTCCTGGCTCAAATGCAGGCGGGTCCGGAAGTCGCCCAGGAAGGTGGCGTCGTCCGCGTACTCCACCCGCAGGTAGAGGCGCGGGGTCTGGCCGATTTTGCTGCGGCTGGTGGCCATTAGGGGCAGGCCGTTGATAAGAGAGTGGCCCAGCAGTTTAATATCTTTCTCCTGCAAGCCAGTTTCCTGGGCCCGCCACGCGCTCACCAGGCCGTAAAAGGCCAGGAAAGAGTACTTCACCCGCCAGTCCTTGCCCATGGTGCCGTATTCGCCCTTTTCGCCCCGCTCGCGGCCCGCGAAGTGCGAGGTGATGGTGGAGGAGGGCACCAGGTCCACCCGGTTCAGCGAGTAGCCCCACGAGTATTGCACTGGCCCAGTGTAAGTGATATGGCCGCCCGCGCCACCCTCGGATTCCGCGCCGATGGGCATGGTCGCGCCGAACATGCGCACATCGATCAGGCGCTCCAGCAGCCATTGGCGGAACTCGGGGTCCTTGGCCAGGTTCTTGGTGCTGGCCTTCTTGAGCCCTTTCTCGCGGGCATAGGCTTCGGCCAGACCGTCAATACGTTGCTTGGCCGAGACGGTTGCTCCACCCATCGTGCGCACCCACACGTCCTGGGGCACGGGATACTCCCACGGCTTTTGCGTCCAGGCCTCGGGCTTCCACGCGATCCAGTAATCCCGCAGGTAGCGCTTGAGGCGCACATCACTCACCAGGTTGCGCCGGGTCTCGTAGTCCATGCGAGGGCGGTTCTCCTCGTCAGGGTCGCCGTTGGGATTGCACAGGCGGGCATCGTACAGGAACAGGATTTCGCTGTTGCGTTCGACCGTCATGGGGACACCTCCTTACGCTTATGGTTGCGATTGTTCTTCGGTTGAAGTGGATGGGCTTTGGCCGAAGCGCTGCAGATGGCGGAACGCGTAGCCCGAGAGCACCCAATAGGTGTTCTCCGCGGGGGAAAGCAGATTTCGGGCCTGGTCCATCAGCACGCGCATGGCCGCGAACAAGTCCTTGGTCCGAGGGTTGAGGGCTTTGTAGATGCGCATTTGTTCCAGGATTTCGTTGCTCAGGCGGCGCACTTTGTTGGCGTCCATGCCCTGGAAGTGGATTTTGTTGAGAATGGGTGTGGAACCAGTGGTCTGCTGTTTGAGCGCGACCTCACCCACCAGCATACCCAGCAGGAAGAGGGCCCGCTCGGCCAGGTTCAGGTCCAGGGCCTCCATGTAGGCCCACACATCCGACGGCACCAGCCGTCGCACTTCATCGGTCAAAGCAGAATCGCTCATTGACACACCTCCTGAGGGGATGAGCATTGCCAAATGATCCAACATAATGCGTAACAGTTGGGTTTGCACCAAAAAGACCCGCAGCATGAACTCCGAATCCTTGGGCGGACGGTGCACATACGCGCCGTACTTCTCGAAGCGGTGGATGGACGCGGTTTCCAAGAATAAGGGGATGAGGTTACGGAAGACCACAGGGCGTTGGGTGAGCAGGGCTTCCAGAAACTGGAAGAACGCTTGTCGTCCCTGTCCTCGCCGACCAATGGGGAATAAATAGAAGAGGGAACGCAGGCCGAGGTCCCAGGTGTTTAAAGGCGCGAGATGATGCTCGGCAAAGTCGCGGGTGGCATTGCGGGCTTCATCCAGTTCATCCAGCCGCGAAGGAGGCACGTCGCGGATGTAGTGCTGGAGTTTGGTGGAGCGTTCGTCCCCTTCTACAAAGAGGAAATCCAACAGAAAAGCAGCTTTGTGATCCTCAAACCGCTGGTAAGCCTTCAGTTTTTGTTGAAATGCCTTCCAACCCTCCAAGGTCAGGCTGGCCTGCCAGCGGTTCGCAATGTAGTCAGCCCAAGCGTTCAGGTCGCTTCCGCGCGGCTGAACGTGGGGTAGGTGAAAGACGGGGATGACGTATACCTGGGTACCCAACCAACTGCGCAGTCGCGTGCGCATGAACGACTCCCCGGCTAGGAGCACTTGGTAGCACTCGGGACACAAGCGGTAGTTGCGGTAGAAGTTCTCCTTGAGGAAGCCGCTGGCAAAGCCGGGCTTGTCGGTGATGTAGAACTTGAACCAAAAGCGGGTGGTGTTGTCGGTGACTCGTTCTTTCTCCTGACCGCAGAGGTGGCAGGTGCCAGGGCGGGCGTTCTCAAACAAGGCACCCAGATAATGATGGTACAGGTAGCGATGATATGCGGGATCTCGTGCTAGCCAGTTACCGTTCAGGTGCAAGGTGTAGAGGTAGCGGTCACCTTTGGGTAAGTCCAATCTTTCCCGAAAGCCGGCCAGGAGCATGTCGGCAAACAGTCCTACGGTTCGCTTGGGGCCATAGGTTTCCGCGTAGGCGAGAAACAGGTCGGCCGTGGGGGCGTCGGCTTCTGCGGATTGGGCCAGGGCTTCCAGTTCCTTGCGGCGGCCCTTGGGGATCCACTCCCAGCGGGCCCAGCCCAAGGCGGGGAGGTTTAGCACCCAGCGATAGCGCTGTTCCGACGGCTTACGGACAGGCAGTTCCAGGTATGCCGCTCTTACGGCCTTTGCAATGTCCTGGCGGATGGGGCCGTCTTCCAGTCC
>JAADDB010000004.1 GCA_013154135.1 Chloroflexota bacterium | reverse complement strand
GGCGAAGCCCGCCGCCCACCCACGCAAAACAATTCGCCAGGGGAAAAATCAACAGGGCGCACGGCCGTGTGTCCTGCTGTTCGTGAACGGAGATGTGTGGTCATGTCCGGTCGCCCGGGGCAGAACCCCCGGGCTAAGAATTGGGAAGCCCCCGAAGGGGGCTCTATATGGACACGTAACCGGCCGAGCATCGCCACAAACGGCCCACCATGGCATCCCGCCCTTTTACTCGTTACTCGTTATGCGTTAGATCTCGCCCTTCAGCCAACCCCCTTAATCGTTAATCGTCAATCGTTACTCATTAATCCTCCCTTTCACAAACAAGGCCGTGCCCGGAGATCCGGACACGGCCTGAAAGAGGGCAAACGGGCTGCCACGCCTCAGACGACGTGCAATTCCCCCTCGTCCTCGGGGATTTCTTCCCACCCGGTGATCATGGCCAGGATGTGGGCATACCAGGGATGGCCGGTGGTGGCCAGGTAGATATGGCCGATGACGAACATCAGGACAAAGAACGCACCGATGGTGTGGAGGATGGCCACCGGCCCGATGCGCCAGCCAATGCCCCAATTCGGCCACTTGTTGTAGTAAATCATGAGGAGTCCGGTGATGACCATGAGGGGCACCAAGACAAGCTGGATGCCCAAGTAAGCCAGTCGCTGGAGAGGGTTCAGCTTGCTATAGGGATCGTGGGGGTGGTAGGGATGCGGGTCTCCTCTGAAAATCCCCACCGCGTAGTACATGGCCACGTCCTTCACCTTCTGGGTGGTGGGGATATAATTCTTCCACTGGCCTGTGGTGAGGAGCCAGAAGATCTCCAAGCCGAGCAGGATGGCCAGGGCCCACCCGAAGCGTGTGTGCCAGTACCAGGCGGTCTTGAAATCCGCCAGGTGAAGGGTGCCGTGGATGGTGAACCCGGTGACCACCAGCCCCAGGCACAGGAACACCTGTGTCCAGTGCCACAGTCGCTCAAAGCCGTAGAAGAGGTATATGCGTTTCACCTTACTCATCATCGCTTTGCTCCTTTCTTAGCGCTGGTGATGACGCGAAGCCCACCGTGCAGCATGACCCCGACCAAGGTCAGGGCGACGCCGAGCCACCCGAGGATGTCGATGATCTTGAGGCGGTCGCGTCCGGGCATGTAAAAGCCGGTGAGTTTGGCCAGGCGTCCGTTGCGGCTGTGGCAATCCTCGCACTTCAGGGCTTGCTCCTTGGGAGCGACCATGTGGTCGATCAGCCAGTACATCTTGGTTTCCACAAAGCCGTACTTGCCGCTGTAGGGGAGACCTGCGGTCTTCATCCCGGCCTCAATGGCCTTGCCCCAGTCGAAGTTCTTCCAATAGGCCGTGTCATCATTGCCGAAGAGGTGCGGGATGACCAGGGTGTTGTTGCCGGCATCGTACGGCTGTTTGCCCCGCATGACCTTGAAGGGGTAGATACGGCCGTCGTCGTAGCTCCCCTCGATGCGGTTGATGGGGACCACCTTGCTGGGGTCGATCTTGTCCGTGGCCAGGGTGTACCGGATGGTTCCGTTGAACCAGGCGTACTCGGGCACCACGTTCTTCTCCCAGCGGAACTCCCCTTTCAGCGTGTTGTACTCTTCCGTGGCGATCTTCTTGCCGTCGGGGGTGAACTTGCCGGCCTTGGACCAATCCCACCACACCTTAGTGGGTTTGCCGCCCCGCGCGAACTCGGGGATATGGCACGTCTGGCAGGCCACCTTGTCCACGTGGTCGTTGAGCTTGGAGGCCATGACCGAGCCCTTGTGGGGGGCTGTGCCATGGCAGGATTCGCACGTGGCCCGCTGGTGTTGCATGACGGGCATGTCCTGGCCGTAGGGGTCCACCGCGGTGGGCGCGTAGCGGCTCCCCGCGAGGTCGTGGGCCCGGTTGGTGTGGCAGGTGGAGCACTGGAAGTTCAAGCCATCGGGGGACATGTGGACATCCACCTCTCGCGGGGGGTTGAAGAGGGAGGAATCCAGGTCGCCGTGCTTGACCCCATCACCCCCGCCGCCGTAGAAGTGACAGCGGCCACACGTCTGGCGGCTGGTCATGCCCACATGTTGGGCAATGTAGGAGAGATCCGGGGGTTCCCAGATCTTGCCGCTGCCCGGAGGGAACTCCTTGGGCTCGTACGTGGGGTGACCGGCCGCGGTGGGGAACTTCCGGTATTGGCCGGTGGTGTCGTGACACGCGAGACAGTCCATGTTCTCCTGTTTGGAGAAATCGAAGTTCGCGTCCTTCCAGCCGTACCCCGCGTGACAGCTGGTACACCGGGGCCAGTTGGAGGTGATGGCGATGCAGAAGTTGTTCAGCACATGCTTCTTGCCCAGGAGTTGTCCCGTCTTTGGGTTCTGGAACTCCCATGTCCAGTGGATGCGGTGCATGAGCTGGTTGCCCGCCTCCGTGTGGCAGGAGAGACAGGCTTTGGTCACTTCGGGGGCCGTTTTGAAGTCCTGTTTGAGGATGTCGAACTTGCTGTGGTCCACGGTGAAGTTCTTGATGAGCTTATCCCGTGGGTTCACATACCGGGGATCCGGCTGGCCTCCATCAGCCCAGACGGGAACGGACCAAGCCAAGAAACCGAGGATGAGCAAGGCTATGAGGAACGTTCCCAGGGCCAGCCTATGGGTACTCGCATGTTTGCTGACCTTCTTAAATCCCGTCAAGGCGCCCTCCTTTCTGTGTGATTTGTGCGGATGGATGAGTAAGTCCATAGATGGTAACCTGATTGATGGATAAAACTCCGTAGTACCTTGGCGGCGGACGGGTCCGCACCTCGGCAGGATTCCGACGTTCTCGCCCCGTGCATAGAGAGAGTTTTGAGTGCGTGGTGGCCGGGCTTCGCCCGGCCACCACGCACTCAAAACAATTCTCTCTGGGTGAGTAACGATTGACGATTAAAGGGCTGGATACCGGGTTGGCCCTCCGATACCGGGCTGGCGGGAAAAAGTCCCCATTGGCGGCGGACGGGTCCGCGCCTTGGCGGGGCGCCGACGTTCTCGCCCTGTGCCAGCAAAGCGTTCTGCGTGGGTGGGTCTCGCCTGTCCTCCACACAAAACCGTTCTCCGGAGAAGAAATCAACCGGAATCTCTACTCATGGTTCATGTCAAAGTACAAGCACTTGATGTGTCCGTCAATGCGCGGTTTGAGGCCGCGATATTCCGGCGGGATCAACGTTTAGCATAACGGAAGAGACCCATAATCGCCAATGATTTAGATCAGCGCCACTGCTTATAATACCTAATAAGTCTCGCTATGGTCAGATGTCATCGGATTATGGCGATTTTGCTTTTTAGCGGATAAGGCATTATAATTCACGAAAAGTGCTAGTATTTGCTGTACGTACGAAAAGGTGTGCATCAAATGCATCATATGCATCAAATTCGGATCATATGATGCAGATCATGTACAAATAGTGCAACCGAATATATCTTGTGAAACGGGAGGATCGTCATGTCCGATCTGCTCACGACTCGCCAACTCCAGGAACTCTTGAACGTGGACCGTACCACCATCTACCGCATGGTCAGCCGGGGAGAACTCCCCGCGGTCCGCGTCGGCAACCAGTGGCGCTTCCCTCGGGATGCCGTGCTCCAATGGCTGGAGAACCGCCGAGTGCACACCACCACCCCCGCCACGCCACCTCAAACAACCCCTCGGGACATCCCCGACGTCCACAAGCTCTTCCCCGTCGAGTGCGTCCAACAGATCCTGGACGCGTTCGCAGATGCATTCGGCGTTATGATTCTGCTCACCGACCTGGAGGGAAATCTGATCACCCAACCCAGTAACCCGTGCGGCCTCTACACCGCCCTGGACGCGTACCCCAGCGCCCACAAACGCTGTATCGACCTCTGGTTGCGCTTGGCTACTAACCCCACCCTCCAGCCCCGCTTCGTCTCCAGCCACATCGGTCTCCTCTGCGCTCGCGGCCTCGTTCGCTTGGGGAGCGAGCTCAAGGCCATGGTCATCGTCGGCGGTATTGCACCCGACCCCTGGCCCCCTTCCGAAGAGGAGATCCAACGCATGTGCCAAACCCTGGGTGTGCCCGTGGATGTCTACAAGGCCCACATCCACGAAGTCCACACCCTATCGCCCGAGGAACAGGAACGCATCCTCCCCTATGTCCAGCGCATCGCGGATGTGCTCTCCCACATCCTCAACGAGCGCTACGAACTCGTGCAACGCCTATGGCGCATCGCCGAACTGGCCACACTCTAAAAGGGGGGATTCACCATGAAGCGTTTGCTTATCCTCGGCGGTGGCACAGCAGGAACAATGGCTGCCAACCGCCTGGCCCAGGAACTCGACCTGGATGAATGGGAAATTACCGTCGTAGACCAGAGCAAAATCCACTATTACCAACCCGGCTTTCTCTTCATCCCCTTTGAGATCTACAAAAAGCGGGATGTGATCAAGCCCCGCCGTGACTACCTGGCCCCCGGTGTCCAGGTGATCTTCTCCCCCATCGACGTCATCGAACCGGACCGCAACCGGGTTCGGCTCCAGGAGGGCGGGCGATGGCTCCATTACGACTTCCTCATCATCGCCACCGGCACCTCTCCCCACCCGGAGGAGACGCCCGGCCTCCTGGGATCCGAGTGGTATCACTCCATTTTCGACTTCTACACCATTGACGGCGCGGTTCACTTGGCCCGACGCCTGCGCACCTGGGAAGGTGGTAACCTAGTCCTCAACATCGTGGATATGCCCATCAAGTGCCCGGTGGCCCCTCTGGAATTCATCTTCCTGGCCGATTGGTACTTCCACGAACAGGGCATCCGGGACAAGGTGAAACTCACCTTTGTCACACCCCTTTCCGGCGCGTTCACCAAACCCAAGGCCGCCGCGGTCCTGGGCAACATGTTGGAAGAGCGCAACATCGACCTGGTCACCGACTTCATGGTGGAACGGGTGGACCCCGAACAGAAAGTGCTCATCTCCTACGACGAACAGGAAGTCCCCTATGATCTCCTGGTGACCATCCCCCTGAACATGGGGAGCGACGTCATCGCGCGCTCGGGCATTGGCGACGAGTTGAACTACGTGCCCACGGACAAGTACACCCTCAAAGCCCGCGACTTCGACAACATCTTCGTCCTGGGCGACGCGTCCAACGTGCCCACGTCCAAGGCGGGCTCCGTCGCCCACTTCATGGTCGACGTGTTCGTGCCCAACTTCCTCCGCTACATCGACGGCCTGGACCTGAAGCCCACATTCGACGGCCACGCGAACTGCTACATCGAGTCCGGGTTCGGCAAGGGGATTCTCATCGACTTCAACTACGACGTGGAACCCCTGCCAGGGAAATTCCCCTTGCCCGGCTTGGGGCCCTTCTCCCTGCTCCAGGAGAGCGTGACCAACCACTGGGGGAAGATGATCTTCCGTTGGATGTACTGGCACATCCTCATGCGAGGACGCACGCTGCCCATGCCGGCCCAGATGATGATGGCCGGTAAGTGGAGTTGAGGAGGTCGATCATGGCAGATGTGGAGCGTGGCGCACAGGAAGTGACCCTGGAGAGGGTGAGCGAGCAACTGGCCGCGTTGCAGCAACAAGTGGCCGCCCTGACCCAGTTGGCCGAGGAGAACCGCCGTCGCCGGGAGCAGTGGGAGGACTTGGCCCGGGATGTGGAACCCATCCTCAACGACATGTACATGTTGGCCGTCCACCAGTTGGAGGAGGCCAGTCCCTACGTCCAACTGGAAGACCTGGTCCGGTTGGGCACCCGCCTCCTGCGCAGCGTGCGCGTGTTGGAACAGATGCTCATGGAACTGGAGAGCCTCCAGGACCTGATGCACGACACAGGGCCCATCACCCACGACGCGTTCCAGCTCATTGTGGAGCGCCTGGATTACATGGACAAGGCGGGCTACTTCCCCACCTTGCGGGCCTTGGCCCAGCTCTTCGACCGGGTCATGCGGGAACTGTCCCCGGAGGATGTGGAGACCCTGGAGGCGGGTCTGGTGGCCCTCATCGACGCCCTGCCCTCCCTCCTCCGGCCCGAGCTGATCCAGCAGGTGACCCGGCTCGCGCGGGCTTATGAGGAAGCCGTCCAACAGCCCGAATCCCTGGACACATCCACCTTGGGACTGCTTCGCCGCCTGCGGGACCCACGCGTGCGGCGGGGCATGGCCTTGGGCCTTCGTTTGCTCGAATCTCTGGCACCGTGAAGACCAGCCGGTTAATCGTTACCCATCACTCGTTATTCATCAGAAGGAGGTGTATCCATGATCACGTTGAAGGTGAACGACCGGGTTCTCACGTTGGATGAAGAAGGATTCCTCGTCAATCCCGCGGACTGGTCCGAAGAAGCGGCCCATCTTCTGGCCAAAAGTGAAGGGATCGAGTTGACCGAGCGCCATTGGAAGGTCATCCGCTTCGCTCGGGAGTACTACGAGACCAACGGCGCGTCCCCAACTTTGCGCCAGATCAGCAAAGGCGCGGGCGTGCCCACCAAGGAGTTGTTCTCCCTGTTCCCCAAAGGACCGGCCAAAAAGGTGGCACGCATCGCGGGCATCCCCAAACCGGCCGGGTGTGTGTGATGGTGGACAGCTCTCAGGCGGTCGTGGAGTGATGACGTCAATTACCCGATAAAGGAGGGGGATGATGGCCGCGGAAAACCGGCACATGGCGTTTATCTGCTCAAAGGGCAACTTGGACATGGCCTATCCCGCGTTGATCATGGGATGGGCCGCACTGGGCAACGGGGTGGATGTCACCATCTTCTTCACCTTTTGGGGCCTGGATATCATCAACAAGAAGTACATGGGCAAGCTCAAGTTACCCCCGGTGGGCATCGCGGGGATGAGAACCGGGATGATGGGCTTCCCGGTGGACTTCGGCATCCCCCAAATCGTGGGGGTTCTCCCCGGCATGACCGAGGTGGCGACCGCGATTATGAGGAAGAAGATTGCGGAATTGGACGTGCCACCTGTGCCCGAGTTCATTGAGATGTTGATGGACGCGGGCGCCAAGTTGTACGCGTGCAAGATGACGGTGGACATGATGGGGCTCTCGCAGGAGGACTTCCCCGAAGGTGTGGAGATCGTCACCGCGGGGGATTTCATCGACTTGACCGACGGGGCTCAGATCATCTTCATCTGACGAACGACGAACGACCACCGACGAATGACCACCGACGAACGACGAACGACCACCGAGGGGCGACCACGGTTGGGTTGTCGTCGGGGCGAGGGGGTATCGTCGGTGGTCCTTTCCCGCCCCGTTCGCGGCGCGGGTATGATCAGGTTTTGTCCGTCGATCACCCTTTCACCAACAACCGTTCCACGCGGCGCAGGTCCGTGCGGATGGATCGTTGCACCTCCCGACGCTTGCGCAGGATGCGGGGCAGGCCCAGGATCCCCGCGATCTGCCCCCGCAGGCGGGCCCGAGCCGCTTCCCCCCGCCAGGCTTTCAGCGCGTCCCACGCGATGCGCAGTTGCGCGGCCACAACGTGGCGTCCGTAGCGGCGCAAAAAGGGCGTGGGCATGTCCTTGGCAATGACCCAGATGGTGTTGCGGCCCGTGTAGTAACTGGCCAACGGCCCTCCGCCCGTGGCAGACAGGTGATGGTACACCCGCGCGTCGGGCGCGAAAACCGTGCCCCAGCCCTGCAACTGCATCCGCCAGGCCAGGTCCACGTCCTCCAGGTACATGAACAGGTCCTCGTCGAACCCGCCCAGCGCATCCCAGACCTCGCGGCGGTACGCGACCGCGCCCCCGCAGCCGCCGAACACCTCTCGCTGGTCATCGTACTGGCCCCGGTCCTCCTCCCACACCCCGCGATTGCGGGGGATACCGTCCACCCCCATCATGTCCCCGGTGGTGTGGATGATGTGGCGGCGGTCGAAGAGGAGCATCTTGCTGGCGGCCGCGCCGGCCCACGGGTGGTCCTCCAGGGCCTGGACCAGCGCCTCCACCCATTGGGGTTCCACCTCTGTGTCGTTGTTCAGCAGCGCGATGATCTCCCCCCGCGCGTGGGCCACGCCCCGATTGCACGCGACGGCCAGACCGCTGTTCTGTTCCAGGGGGACCACATCCACCCAGGGAAAGTGGTCCCGCACGAAGGGGACGGACGCGTCGGTGGACGCGTCGTCCACCAGGATGACCTCCAGGCGGTCCCGCGGGTAGGTCTGCCCGGCCAACGCGGTCAGGCACGTCTCCAAAAATCGAAGCCCGTTGTAGTTGGGGATGATGACCGAGACCAGGGGCTTCTCGCTCATGGCATGTCCTCGATGGCCTTCTCCACGTGTTCCCGCAGCTGCCCGGAGCGCACCAGGGCTTTCATCCGCTCGATGTAGGGGTACATGGGCGTGTCCGACGGGATGAAGGGGACGTGTTCCCGGATGAGCGCGTACGCGGCCCGTGTGCCTCGTCCCAAGCGAGCGTGCTCGCCCAGATCGCGGCGGCGGAAGTCGATGGCCTGCGCGGCCGCGAAGAGTTCCAGGGCCAGGATGCCCTCCAAATTGCGCAGGACGCGGCGGGCCTGCCGCGCGGCCACCGGGCCGTTGCTCACGTGGTCCTCCCAGTTCGCACTGGTGGGAATGCTGTCCGCGCTCGCGGGATGGACCAGGGCCTTGTTCTCCGACGCAAGCGCGGCCGCGGTGTACTGGGTGAGCATGAAGCCCGAGTTCAGGCCGCCGTGTTCGGTGAG
>JAADDB010000195.1 GCA_013154135.1 Chloroflexota bacterium | reverse complement strand
GAAGCCCGCCCGCCTCCCTCACAAAACATTTTTCCCGGGAAGGACATCGACTCCGTTTTCGCCCTGTGCCAGGAAGGCGTTCTGTGAGGGGCGGCCACACAAAACGGTTTTTCCCGGGAGCTTGGCCAAAATGATATCTCCCATGGCCTTCTTCCCGCTGGATGTCATCCATATGGAAGAGCTAGGGGACCGGGCTGTGGACGAACGTCCCAGGTTTGGCGAAGGCAACTTGGTCGTGCCTGGCCGCGGGTGGGTTCGTGCCTTGGCGGGATGCCGGTGTTCTCGGCCCGTGCCAGGAAGGTGTTTTGTGAAGGGGGACGAAGCCCGGATCCCCATAGTTTTCCGGGGAGAAGCCTTTCCGTTGGTCCTCCGCGGCAGACGGAGCCGGCCCTTGGTGAGAGGTCCACACCCCCTCCCTGGGCGGAGGGAGTATGGGCAGGAGGCCATCTTGCCCTGGATTGTACTTGCCATTCACGCTAAATGAGGTGAGGAGAATGACGGAAAAAGGACACAAAGAGGATTTGACCCTGTTGGGACGAGAGGTGAAGGGGCCTGTTCGCAAGCTGGAACGGTTCCCCAACCGGCATCCCGGCCGGGAGTATGTGGTGCGCTTGGTGACCAACGAGTTCACCACCCTCTGCCCCATCACCGGCCAGCCCGATTTCGCGACCATCGAAATCGAGTATGTGCCGGACCAGTGGATCGTGGAATCCAAGTCCCTCAAGCTCTACTTCTGGTCCTTCCGCGATGAGGGGAACTTCCACGAACACGTGATCAACCTGATGCTCGATGACTTGGTGAATCTCCTGGACCCCATTCGCTGCAAAGTGGTGGGGAAGTTCAACGTGCGCGGGGGCATAGCCATTGACGTCATCGCCACTTACGAGCGGGGCAAGGATCCCAAACCCGGTCCGGGCACAGGCGCGGGACTGGTGGAGGACTGATGCAACGCGTGGGCATTTTCCCAACATGTCTTCTCAAGCGGCGGGATAAACGACTGGGCGACATCTCCCGGGAGCTCTTCGACCACATGGGAATCCCGGCCCAGGTGTTCGCCCCCCCGCCCTGCTGCGGTTGGGTGCCCTACACTCGGGGGGATTGGCCTCGCGCGCGGGAGGAGGCCCGTGGCTGGTTACAGCGCGCCCACTCCTTTGACGCGGTGGTCATCCCTTCCCCCTCGTGTGTCCAGTTCGTACGCCACTACATGAGCCAACTCTTCGCGGGGGATGACCCGGTCCAGGAAATGTGGGAACACGTGCGCTCGCACACCCACGAACTGGCGCGATACTTGGACCTCATCGGCTATCGCCCCTCGCGGGAGCCCCTGCGCGGCCGGTGCGTCCTCATCCCCCCGTGTGTCTCACCGCACCTGCCCGGAGTGGCGGAAAGCGCCCTGGCCCTTTTACAGGCCATCCCCGACCTGGACGTGCACATGCTCCCCCGGCACCGCTGTTGTAGCTGGGGAGGAGCCTTCCACCAGGACATGCCCGAACTCTCCCGGGCCATGATGGAAACCGTGATGCACTCGGTGCAAGAAGCTGCTCCCGACTTCGCGGTGGTGTTGGACCCGGGATGTCAACCCCTCCTCGCCCGGGTGGGCCAAAACGTGCCCATCTACCATCTGGCAGAAGTGCTGGCAGGACACAGACCATGACACGATTCCTCTTCTACTCCGCACCCTTGCCCGGTCACATGGACTGGGGAGGCATGCACCGGACCGCGGCAACCCTCCGCGCGGAGGGCCATGACGTCCTTTGGGTGACCGAGCCGTACGGAAAGCCCCACCTGGAACGGTTGGACATCCCCGTCCGCACGGTGCACCACACGGGCTGGCACTGGCCGCCACCTCCCATGCCCCAGGGACTCTCCCCCCAGGAGCAGGCCAAAGAGCGGGAACGACGCGCGGTGGCCGTGTGGCTCAACCCGGAACGGGTCCTCCCCGCGGTGGAGGAATTGACCACAGTAGTGCGGGAATGGCGTCCCCACGTGCTGGTCACAGAACCCTTCACCGCCGCGGCCGGCTTTGTCGCGGAAAAGGAGCGCATCCCCCTGATGGTGGCCGGGTGGCCGGCCACCGAAATGCCCACCAAAGTTCCGCCCCAACAGGCCGAGGCCGCGCGGTTGGCCCAGCGCTGGTTCTCCCAGATGAAGGAGGCCCTGGGCAGTCAGGGAACCTACTGGGCGCCCGGGCCCCTGCCCTGGCTGCGTTCCCCCCTGGCCCATGTGGTCTACTTCGTGCCCGAATGGTATGGGAAGTGGAAAGTCCTGAGCCCGCCCACCTTCTTTGTCGGCGGCATCCCCCCCGAGCCCGGTCCCCTGCCCCCGGACTTGGAACCCTTGACCCGGCGTTCGCCCTTGGTGCTCATCACCTTAGGGAGCGCGTTCACCCAGGACAGGAACTTCTTCCTCCTCGCACTGGAGGCCGTACTCCGCAGTGGGGGAATTCCCCTCATCGCGACGGGGGATGAGGCCTTGGCCCGGGACCTCCGAGCCCAATTTCCCGAAGCTGAGGTTCATGCCTGGCTGCCCTTCGACGCGATCTTCCCCCACCTGGCCTTGGCCGTCCACCACGGGGGCGTGGGCACGACCCATGCCGCACTGGTGCACGGAGTTCCCCAGCTCATCGTGCCCCACGCCGCGGATCAGTACTACCAGGCCGCTCGGGTCCAGCGGATGGGGGTGGGGGTTGCGTTACGGGTCTCCCAGGTCAATGCCACGGTGTTACGTTCGTACGTGAGGACGTTGTTGCACGAACCCCTCTGGGAGGAGCAGGCCGCTCATGTGGCCCGGCGGATGGCCATGTTCGGAGGTGTGCCCTGGGCCGCCCGGATCCTGGCCCTTCTCGCCCTGACCGTGGATTAGGCGCGGGATTTCAGCAGCTGGTCGGCCCGGTCAGGCCAGAATTGGAGGGCATCCACCGGGGACGTGCGCACGTCGATGCGCTGGGCCCGGGCCAGCGCCTCTTGCACCCACCGGTCCCACGGCTGTTGGGCCTCTATCGCGTGAACATCCTCCAAACGCGCCGCGGTGACGGGATGTTTGGGGGTGAAGAGGGTGCAGCAATCCTCCCCCGGTAGGTTGGAGAGCTCCAGGGTGCCGATGCGTTCGGCCTGGGCCACGATCTCCTCCTTGTCCATGCCGATGAGGGGGCGCAGCACGGGAAGCCGGGCGACTTCGTTGATCACGTAGAGGTTCTCCAGCGTCTGCGAAGCCACTTGGCCCAGACTTTCCCCGGTCACCAGGGCCAATGCCCCTTCCCGTTGGGCCAGTTCCTGGGCTACCCGCATCATCAGGCGGCGGTAGAGCACCACCCGGTAGGCCGGCGGAGATGTGCGCATGATCTCCGCCTGGATGTTGCCGATGGGCACACTGTAGAGGTAGGGGGAGCCTCCCCATTCGGTGAGGACACGCGCGAGCTCAATGGCCTTCACTTCGGACGCCCGGGTGACCAGGGGTTGACCGTGGAAGTGGACGTTGAGCACCCGCGCGCCCCGTCGGAGCATCCGCCAGGCGGCCACCGGGGAATCAATGCCGCCGGAAAGGAGGTTCAAGGCCGTGCCGCTGACCCCCACCGGCAGTCCCCCCGGCCCTTTGATCTTCCGGAAGTAGAAGAAGATTTCCTTGTACAGGACTTCCACGTGGACCGGGAGATCGGGGTGGTCCAGGTTGACGCGCCAGCCCGTGGCCTGGGCAATGGCCGCGCCCAACCGGCGGTTGATTTCCATGGAGTTGAGGGGGAAGTGTTTGTTGGCCCGTCGCGCGCGCACGGCAAAGGAGATGCCCTCCTTCGCGGGGAGCAGGGAGAGGACGGCCCGTTCCAGCGCGTCCATGTCCAGGGGGACTCGCCAGGCCCGCGCGAAGTACGCGATGCCGAACACCGTCTGCACGCGCGAGGCCACTTCCTCCCACCGGGCTTCGGGGCCCAGGCGAAAGAGGATGCGGCCGGAGCGTTTTCTGTCCACATGGACATCCAGCCCGGCCAGGCGTTCCTGGATGTTGCGGACCAGGGTGTCGATGAACCGCGGTCGGTTTTGTCCTTTCAGGCCCACTTCGCCGTAGTGGACCAGGAGATAGGCCTGGAGTTGCATGGAACGAGCTCCTTGTGTGCTGAAAGAGGTTGTGTCCTCCGGTTCTCGAAAGGGATGGTGAGGCACGCCGGGCACAACCCGCCCCGTCTCACACCGAATTCTTTCCTGGTACTGCGATCCCGCGAACTGTGTTTCGCGGATAAACAAAAACGGGCGAACCGGAGTGGCTCGCCCGTTTTGTGGTGAGGCGCGGAGGACTCGAACCCCCAACCCGCGGATTAAGAGTCCGCTGCTCTACCAGTTGAGCTAGCGCCCCACAACCGGTGCTCATTATATGTACGTTCGGGTCGGCTGTCAAGATTCAACGACCGGGTGGAGTTGGCGACAGGTGGCCCATGGAGGGTCACCGACCTTTGAACGCCGGCCTCGCACACCCAACTCTTCCCCGGCCCAGGGCGAGGACGTGGAGTCCCCGCGGGAGGGCGGATTTGTCCGCCGTCAAGGGCTATCGGGTTTTTCCGCCATCAGCATGTGCCAGATGACGTTCTCCCCGTGCCGCCCTAATGTCCGGGAGTCGTTTCGATCATCATGACCGGGTCTTTGAGCGTGTTGAGCAGGGCTTCGGCCTGGTGGCGGCCTTCCTCATCCTTGGCCAATTTCAGGTACACGGCCAGGTCCACCGCGGCTTTTTCCTTTTCGTTGATCTCGATGTAGGCCACGGCCCGGTTGAAGTAAGGCGCGGGCACGGTGGGGTCCAGTTCAATGCACTTGGTGAAGTCCGCGATGGCTTTTTCAATGTCCTTTTTCTGGAAGTAAGCCACACCCCGGTTGAAGTACGCGGCCAGGGAGTTCGGCTCCAGTTGGAGGGCTTTTTCCAGGTCCTTCAGGGCCAGGTCCACCATGTCCAAGCTCAGGTAAGCCTGTCCCCGGTTCACGTAGTTGGGCGCGTAATCGGGGTCCAGTTCAATGGCTTTGGTGAAGTCCTTGATGGCCGTGCTGGGCCGGTCTATGGTGAGGTACAGGCTCCCGCGGGCCGCGTAGGCCTCGGCCATGTGGGGGTTCGCTTCGATGGCTTTGGTCAGGTCTTCGATGCCTTTCTCAATGTCCCCCTGTTCCGCGTGGATCAGGCCCCGGTAGTAGTAGGCTTCGTAGGCTTTGTCCGGGTTCGCGGCGATGGCCACATCCAGGGCTTTGAGGGCTTCTTCCACATCCCCTTGTTTGGCCGCTTCGATGGCCATGCGCACGAATTCGTTTTCCACCTCATGACGGGTGGAGGGGGTGGTTTGCGCGGGTTGAGAGGCCAGAGTCGGGGTGTGCTTCCCCAGGTATCCGGCCCGTTGGGCGTACCACAGCCCGGCCAGGACCACGAAAAAGGCGGCCAGACCGGCTACAATGGGCAGTCCATAGCGACGCCATGTGCTAGCTTTCATCCTTTGAACTCCTTTGCCAGGGAAAAGAGATGGTGCGAATTGACGGACAGAATTCGTCGGCGGACGGGTCCGCACTCCGCCGTTCATGTCAAAGTACGCATGTCCTGATGTTCTGGTTCATCAGGACATGGTGGAACGAATACCCGGCTATTGTACTTGATTTCTCATAAGCAGCAAACGGCGGGGGATGATGCATCCCCCGCCGTTTTGTATGTTCGACCGCTTGGGTGTCTCCTTAGCCTTTGCGAAGGCCAAAGGCGACGCCCAGACCGACGATTAAGCCGGCTACCAGGGCCAACAGGATGTAGACCCACGGCATGCCTGCGGCTTGAGGTTCAGGCGTCGGTGTGGGAGCCGGGGCCTCTTGGACCTTCTTGCCGGCTTCCTCTGCGGCCTTTTGGGCTTCTTTGACCTTCATTTCGGCCTCGGCCAGCTTGCTCTCCAGTTCGGAGACTTTGGCCTTGGCGGTTTCGGCCTCGGCAATGGCCTGCTTGCCGGCCACCGCGTCGTGCACCAGTTGGTTCATCACACGGATGTGTTCTTCATCCGTCTTGACTTTGCCGTAGGTGGCAATGACCTGGTCGGTCCAGAATTCGGGGTCGGCCATGTTCTGGTGACAGCCCATGCACACGCCCACCCGTTCCATGCGGGTTCGCTGGTCTTCGGTGAGCGGGCCGGACTTGGGCCAGTGGGACCCGACGGTCATCATCTGCTTGCCCGTCTCCGGATCCACGATCTGGCTCCAGTCCATGGGCAGGTCAGGGATGGCCTCCATCTGGTTCTGGACCTTGGTCGGGATGACTTCACCCAGTGCGGTCTGGAGGTCGATCACACGCGGTTCGGTGTAGCCCTTGAGGAACTTGCCGCCCTGGATACCGTAGCCGAGGGCTTTGGGGTCGCTGTGGCAGGACTCGCATGTGCGGGCCTTGCGGCCGGCCGTGTGCGGCTGCACCGGCGCCATGTCCATACCACGCTGTCCTTCAGGTCCCCCACCCTCTTCGTTCGGCGGTGTCCGTCCGATGACGTTGTGGGCCAAGGATTCCCCGTTCGGTCCGATGACGGTGAAGACGACCTGACAACCGGGGATGAGAGGAGTGACCAACCCTTCGCCGTTGATACCCAGGATCGGGTCCTCCCAGCGCAGGTATCCACGTCCTTCCTTGATCTTGCCGGGAATGACGATGGAGCGGTCTACTTCTCCCGTGTCCTTGTAATGCTGCCCGATGCCCAGCCAGTCGGTGCCCTGTTTCCCTTCGGAGTAGTCCGCGGTCACGTGACAGCCGTAGCACTGAGGTGCCCAGTCCGCGTGACACGCGTAACACTCCATGTTGTCCATGTGCGCGTTGACCTTGTCCATCGCGACCTCGGCATCGGGGGTCTTCCAGGTGCCTTCCTCCTTGATGGTCTTGAGCAAGGGCACCTTGAAGTCCAGCCCAGATGCGGAGTGGACGATGACCTCGTTGCCGCGGCGGACGACGTTGCCGTAGGGGTTGCCGCGGGCCGTGAGGATGTACCCGTCCTCGGGGTCGTAGACGGTACCGTAGGTCAGGTTGTTGGGCAGGATGTTGACGGTGCCGCGCGGTCCCTTGACCAGGTCGCCCATCTCCTCCGGTGTGAGGAGTTCATCCTGGTAGCCCAAGGGGAGTTCCCAGGGATACGCGTCGGGCGTACCGTGGCAGTCCGCACATTCGATCTCCACCTGCCCCAGGGTGGTGCCGAAGAGGTTGCCGTCACCGTGCATGTCGATGCTGGTGTGGCAGTCCTGGCACAACATGCCCCCTTCGGGGTTTTCGGGCCGGCTTTGCACCTCGTGGTGCAGGTCCTCTTTGATGAAGAGGTATTTCTTGGTGTGCAGCTTGGGCTGCATGCCGCCCTTTTCGTTGAAGGGGGTGCCGTAGGGGAATTCCATAATGCCTTCGTAACTCACGCCAATGCGCTTACCACGGTTGTGGCAGGAGTTACACGTCTCCACGGGAATACCACTGTATTCCACATCGTGGACTTTGACTTTCGCATCCCGGGTGGCTTGGATGCGATGGACCAACATGTGCCCCGGTTCATCCTTGGGGATGGTGGGGTCGTTCCCCTCGTAGTACCCCTCGTTGGAGTAGGGGATGTGACACGCGGAGCACCCGGTGCCTCGGTAGTCACCTCGCTTGAGCCGAGGCGGACCACCTACGTGACAGCGCTGACACTGGTTGCGCTGGTAGGTGAAGGCCGCCAGGGAGGGATCCTTGACGATCTCTTCTACCGTGGGCAGCGGCATGGCCTCCACGTGAGTGGGGAACTGGTCCGGATAGGCCGCGATGAGTTTCTCCATGTACGCCTTGTACGTGTCCGTGCCGAAGTAGGGCGTAGGCCCATCTTCGTCGTCCAAGGTGTAGTTGGCGTACTTGGTCTGGCGACCTTCTCCGTACTTGCCCTTCACACCCCAGGCCCACAGGTTCCCCTGGATCTTGCCGGCTTCCGTGTTCATGAGGGAAAGCCGAACGCTGTAGCCGTAACCAGGATGGCATTTGCCACAGGTCTTGTCCACAATCCAGGGATTGCCCGGGTCGGGGTAGAAGGAGCCCTTCGGACCATGGGCCTCTTCCGCGGTTGTGGCCTCGGGGTTGCCCCCGTGACAGGCCGTACATTCGCCGATGGCCTTGATCTGCTTCATCATGTCACTGTTGGGATCGCGAATGTCCTCGATCCCTTCGTGACATCCGGCGTTGGTACAGTTTTCCTTCGGACCCTGGGACGACGGCGCGGAAACGCTGTCGCCGGACGGGGCGGCCTGGGCGTTGCCACCCGGCCACATGGCCACCACCGCCACCAGGGCCAGAAGGATGAGTACTGCGAGAAGCGCTTTTCTCATACAGCACCTCCTTCGTATTTCGGGAACTCAGGGCTTACACCGCGCGCGTGGAACGACCACGACTCCTACTCTGTATGTTACCAGGACTCTCCCAAGAAAGCATCCCTCCCATGTATGATTTTCCATCACCCGCAAGGGTGATCTTGGGGGAGAGTAACGATTGACGATTAATGAGTAACGATTAAGGGGATCGGCGGGAGGGTGAGGTTGTGGGGCGTAAAGAGTAACGATTGACGATTAACGATTAAGGGGAATCGGCGGGAGAATGAGGTCGGCTGGGATGGGCGAAGAGCCTAACGCATAACGAGTAACGAGTAAGAGGGGCGGGAGACCATCATAAGCCGTGTGGGGCGATTCTCGGCCGTTCA
>JAADDB010000125.1 GCA_013154135.1 Chloroflexota bacterium | reverse complement strand
GAAGAAGTTTTGTATTCGCTGGAAAGCGTTCTGGAACGTATCCGTCAAGCGTGTGAGGGATAGCCCTCACCCCCTCGGGGGTTGTGCGGGCAAGATACTTGGCCGGGTGGCCCCCTCTCCCAATTCTGTCACCCCACCCCTCGCACATGGGCAAGCCGTGGGAATCTGGGCTTGCGCCCCTCCCCTCTCCTGAACTCGGGAGAGGGGAGGGGACGGGGGAGGGGTGAGGGCCTCAAGTCACCCCCACCGGGAGGTCATCGGAAGGAGCCGGGGTTATGAGGTACACACACTTTGCCCGCTATTACGATAGTTTGTACCGGGCCCAGGGGAAGGATTACGAGCGCGAAGCCTGCCGTCTGCACCGCCTGATCCAACAGCACAAGACCTCACCGGGGCATCATCTTCTGGATGTGGGCTGTGGGACGGGGGAACATCTCCGCTACTTACAGGCTTTCTACCAAGTCGAAGGGTTGGATGCCAGCGAGGAGATGTTGGCCGTTGCCCGGCGCAAATTGCCCCACGTGCCCTTCCACCTGGGGGACATGCGCTCGTTTCAACTGGACGCGCGCTTCGACGCGATCACCTGCCTCTTCGGGACCATCGGATATGTGGAGACGTGGGAAGGGCTGTGTCAGGCGGTGGACACCATGTACCGCCACCTGGCCCCCGGCGGCGTCCTCATCATCGAGCCCTGGCTGGGCCCTGAAGAGATCTCGGACGGACGCCCCCACCTCACCGTAGCCGACGAGCCCGAGCGGAAAATCGTGCGCTTGGGCCACACGCGCGTCCGGGGACGCATCTCCGAAGTCCACTTCCACTTTGCGATCGCGGATCGCGGCGGCATCCACCACCATGAGGAAATCCACCGGCTGGGCCTCTTCACCCAGGACGAATACACCCGCGCCATGGAGATGGCCGGGCTGCACGTCACTTACAACCCCCAAGGGATCGCGGACCGCGGGGTGTACATCGCGCATCGGCCGCAAAACTGAACCGTAGGGCGGTCAATGGCGTTTTTGGGCAAGGAAAACTGTGTGGGCATGGGGAACACAGCCTACCATGCCCACACAGCGTTCTTCCCAGAAATGGAACAAGGGCTGATGGCCCGGCTCTCCACTCACCCGTGGACGCGCTTCTCGTACCCGCGCCAGTAAGGTTCCCGCAGTTCCCGCTTGAGGATCTTGCCCGTGCCGCCCTTGGGCAGTTCGCTGCGGAATTCGATGCGCTTGGGCACCTTGTAGTGGGCAATGCGCTCGCGCAGGAACTGGATGAGCTCCTCCTCCGTCGCGGTCATGCCGGGCTTGAGCACGACCAGGGCCAGGGGCACCTCGCCCCACTTCTCGTCGGGCACGCCGATGACCGCACACTCGTACACCGCGGGGTGCGCGTACAGCGCGTTCTCCACCTCCACGGAGGAGATGTTCTCCCCGCCGGAGATGATGATGTCCTTTTTGCGGTCCACGATGAGGACATACCCCTCCTCATCCACCACGGCCATATCCCCGGTGTGGAACCAGCCGTCCTTGATGGCCGCCGCGGTCGCGTCCGGGTCCTTGAGGTACCCCTCCATGACCACGTTGCTGCGGACGATGATCTCGCCGACATCCTGGTTGTTCCAGGCCACATCCTTGCCCTCATTGTCCACCACCCGCAGGCGCACGCCCACCACGGGGATGCCGGTGCGGGCTTCGTAGTAGCGCCGGGTCTCCACATCCGTGTCCAAGTAGTCCTTGACATAGGCCAAGGTGAGGATGGGACTGGTCTCCGTCAGCCCGTAGCCGCTGAACGCCTTGACGCCGAAGAGATCCTCCATCTTGGCGAGCAGGGCCGATGGCGCGGGCGCGCCGCCGATGACCACCTCCTTCAGGTGACTGAGGTCATATTTCTCCACGTCGGGGTGATTGACCATCGCGTTGAACACGGTGGGCACGCCGAACAGGCGGGTCACCTTCTCATCCTGGGCCAATTGCAGGATCAGGGTGGGATCCACCTTGCGCAGCATCACGTGCTTGCCTCCCACCGCGGTGAGGAACTGGGGCGTGCCCCAGCCGTTGACGTGGAAGAGGGGCACGATGTGGAGCAGGGTGTCCGTATCCCGCAGGCTCAGCGCGGCGATGGCGTTCAGCGCGTGCAGGTACAGGGTACGATGGGTCAACGTCACACCCTTGGGCGGCCCGGTGGTGCCGGAGGTGTAGAAGAGCTCGCAGACCGAGTTCTCGTCGATGGCGTCCAGGTCCACGTGGTAATCGGGGGACGCCTCACTCAGCAACGCCTCGAACTCGTGGGCCCACTCGGGCCACTCGCCGTTGGGCTCGATGATAATGTAATGCTGGACCCCGGGGGCCTGCTCGCGCAATTTCTCCACCAGGGGCAGGAACATGCTGTGGAAGACGAGAACCTTCGTGCCCGCGTGGTTGAGGATGTACGCGATTTCCGCGGGGGCCAAACGGATGTTAATGGGGTTGAGGATGGCGCCGATCTGGGGCACCGCGTAGTAGGCTTCCAACAAGTGATGGGTGTTCAAGTTCACGTAGGAGACCACATCACCGGGGCGGACGCCGAGCAGTTTGAGCGCGTTGGCCTGGCGGTTGATGCGTTCGTCGAACTCCAAGTACGTGAACCGCTTGGGGACATCCACGACCCCGACCTTCTTGCCGTAGTACTTGACCGCGCGTTCGCGGAACTCCAAGGGGGTCAATGGTACGAACATGCTGCACCTCCTCGTGCGTGTGGCGTGTAGGGGATGGAAACCCGCTGCACTGCGGAAACGGAAATAAAAAGGGCGGGCCTACATGAGGCCCGCCCTCCCTCCAATGGGTGCTGCTTGGCTGGGGGACAGGGATTCGAACCCCGACTAGCGGATCCAGAGTCCGCTGTCCTGCCCGTTAGACGATCCCCCATAACCGGTCCTTATTCTACCCATGATGGATACGTACGTCAAATTTCCCCCGGATGTGAGAAATGGATGAGTAACGATTGACGATTAATGAGTAACGATTAAGGGGGAGGCTGGGAGTCGAGGTTGGCCTGGATAAGGCCAAGGTTGGGATGCGTAACGATCAAAGGGGGCAGCGGAGATCGGCCGGGACAAACGAGAGTTGTGATGTACAGCAAACAGGCCACCTTAATCGTTAATCGTTACTCGTTACTCGTTAGTTGTTACAACCCCACTCCCCTCCGCCGCCAAGGGGCAATCGGTTTTGTCCCTCCCTTGGGCCTTTTGCTATAATGCGGACGTGTGATATGTTGAAATCACGTCCAAGGAACAGGACCATGACCGACACATCTCAGCCTCCTTTGAATCCCGATTTTCAATACATTGAGCTGGACTATTCCCGCAACGACAAGTACGCACAAATGGAATTGCCGGAGGAGACCGAACCTCCGCGCATTGAGTCCATCCAGGTCTTCCCCTACCCTCACCTGACCAAACTCTGGATCAAGATGAACCTGTCTTATTTCAAGACCTACCCAAACCTGGAACTTTACCTCTACGACCCCGATGGGACCCTGTTAGGGGACATGCTCTTCGTGGAACACCGGAACTTCTACGTGGATGTGACCATGCACTTGCGGGCCGAGCCCCGCCCGGGGGAACAATACCGACTGGAAGTCTACCTCATCCGGGATGACACCATCCTCGACCACCAGGTGAAGGAATTCGACCTCATCTTCGTGGACCCGGAAACGGGCAAGCCGCCCGTGGAAAAGGAGAACAAGCCATGAGCGACCGGGAAAAAGAGGAGCAGCGAGAACAATCGGAGGACTTGGAAACCATCCGGAAGCGCATCGAGGCTCTCCGACGGGCGATTGAATACCACAATTACCGGTATTACGTCCTAGATGACCCGGTGATCCCCGACAGCGTGTACGACGCGCTGTTTCGGGAGCTGGTCGAACTGGAGGAGAAATACCCCCAGTTCAAGACCCCCGATTCTCCCACCCAACGGGTAGGAGGGCGACCGCGCGACCAGTTCCCCAAAGTCCGTCATCCCAAACCCATCCTCAGCCTGGCCAACGCGTTCAGCGAAGAAGAGCTGTGGGCCTGGTACAACCGCCTGCGCAAACTGGTCCCGCCCGATGTCAAATTGGCCTTTGTGGTGGAACCCAAAATCGACGGCCTGACCATCGTACTCCACTACCGGGATGGCCGCTTTGTCCTGGGCGCCACCCGAGGGGACGGGATTGAGGGGGAGGATGTCACCCCCAATTTGCGGACCATCAAACAGATCCCCCTGCGCATTCCCGTGCCCACAGAAGACGGTGAACCACCCGACGTGGAAGTCCCCTCCTATCTGGTGGTGCGCGGTGAGGCCTATGTCCGGCGGGAGGATTTTGAGAAATTCAACGAGGAACAGCGACGCATCGGCGGTCGGACGTTCGCGAACCCGCGCAATTTCGCGGCCGGCTCCATTCGCCAGCTGGACCCCAGCGTGACAGCCCGACGCCCGTTGCGCGTGTGGATCTACCAGATTGTGGTTGTCGAAGGCCTTTCCAAGCCCCTCACCTCCCACTGGGAGGCCCTCCAATACTTGAAGAAGTTGGGCTTCCCAGTGAACCCCCACAACAAACGCTTTGAGGATTTCGCCCAAGTGGTGGATTACTGCGTCCACGAGGGCCCGGAACTGCGCCGTCGCCTGGACTACGACATCGACGGGCTGGTCATCAAACTGGACAACATGGATTTGTGGGACCAGCTGGGGTATGTGGGGAAGGATCCCCGATGGGCCATCGCGTATAAGTTCTCCTCCGAGGAAGCGGTGACCATCTTGGAGGACATCGAAGTCCAAGTGGGGCGCACGGGCGTTCTCACCCCTGTAGCCATCCTCAAGCCGGTGGAGATCGGGGGCGTGACCGTCACCCGGGCGACCCTCCACAACGAGGATTATATCATTGAGAAGGACATCCGCATTGGCGACCACGTAATTGTCCGCCGCGCGGGGGAGGTCATTCCCCAAGTGGTGCGTCCCCTGCCCGAACTGCGCACGGGCGACGAGAAGATCTGGCGTATGCCCAAGCATTGCCCTGTGTGCGGCGCCGAAGTCGTCCGTCCCCCGGGCGAAGTCGCCTACTACTGTCCCAACAGCTCCTGCCCGGCCCAACTCATCCGCTCGGTCCAGTGGTTTGCTTCCAAACAAGCCATGGACATCGAGGGCCTGGGCCTCAAAGTGGCCGAGCAATTGGTCCGGGAAGGGCTTATCAAGGACCTCGCGGACATCTACTATCTGAAGAAGGAAGACCTGGTGCGTTTGCCCGGGTGGGGGGAGAAAAAGGCCGAAAAGCTGCTGCGGGCCATTGAGGAGAGCAAGAACCGGCCCTTGTGGCGGCTCATCACGGGCTTGGGCATCAAGTTCGTCGGTCAAGTGACGGCCCAAATCCTGGCCCAACGCTATCGGAGCATTGACGCGTTGGCCCGGGCCACCGAAGAGGAGTTGGCCGCCATTGAAGGCATCGGACCGAAAATCGCGCGCAGTATCGTCATGTGGTTCCGTCAGAAACAAAACCAACGTGTGCTGGAAAAGCTCCGCAAGGCAGGGGTGAAGATGTCAGAAGAGGAGGAGAAGGAAGAAGGAGCAAAGCCCCTGGCCGGGCTGACCTTCGTCATCACCGGGGCTCTTTCTTCCATGACCCGAGAGGCAGTGAAGACGTTCATCGAATCCCTGGGCGGACGGGTGACGAATAGTGTCAGTCGCAAGACCGATTACCTGATCGTGGGGGAAAATCCGGGCAGCAAGTTGCAAAAGGCCCGGGAATTGGGTATCCCCACACTGACGGAAGAGGAGTTCTTCCGCCTGGTGGAGGAACGACGCGCGAAAGCGGAATCTGGAGCAAAGGAGGTTGAAAAGGACTGAATGGGCTCGCATGGGAAGGAGAACAACCAAAAAGCCCCGTACGTGGAGGAGGTGATCCTGCGGGGGCACATCATCGATTCCCTCATCCTGCCCCGGGTCTTTGATGTGATCATGGACCTAGGTGGGGATTTTGAGGTGGAAGAGATCCAGGTGGGGCGGAGCAAGGTGGAGCCGAGCTTCGCCCGTTTGCGCGTCTTGGCGTGGGACGCGGAACAGATGCGCCGGATGATCGCCGCGCTGCAAGGGCTGGGCGCGGAGTTGGTGCACAGCCAGGACGTGCGCACGGAACCCGCTCCCGTGGACGGCGCGGCCCCCGATGACTTTTACTCCACCACCAATCTCCCCACAGAAGTGCGCATGCACGGAGAATGGGTCCCTGTAGAAGGGACGGAGATGGATTTGGTCATTGTGGTGGATTGGGATAAGAAACGGGCCTTCACCCGGCCGCTGGCCGAACTCCGGCGGGGCGATCCGGTGGTGGTGGGCCATTCGGGCATCCGGGTACACCCCCTGGAACGAGAGCGCGAGGTGGAGGTCTTCTCCTTTATGCGCTCAGAGGTGTCCTCGGAGCGCCCCAACAGGGTGGCCATCCACTTGGTCGCGGATGAGATGCGGCGCATTCGGGACGCGGGCAAACGCATCCTCTTCGTTGTGGGCCCCGCGGTCATCCACAGTGGCGCGGGGGAGTATTTGGCCCGGCTCATCCGGATGGGATATGTGAACGTCCTCTTCGGCGGCAACGCGATCGCGGTGCACGATGTGGAGAATCAGCTGTTCGGCACCAGTCTGGGGATTGACATAAAGACGGGACTCCCGGTGCCGGGCGGACACGCCCATCACATGCGGGCCATCAACAAAATCCGCCAGGTGGGCAGTCTCCGCGCGGCTGTGGAGCAGGGAATTCTCACCGCGGGGGTCATGTACGAGGCCATCCGCAACAACGTGGAGCTGGTCCTGGCCGGCTCGATCCGGGATGACGGGCCGATCCCCGATGTCATAACCGACGTGATCGAGGCCCAACGGGCCATGCGCCGGGCCCTGCGGGATGTGGAAATGGCCGTCATGATGGCCACCATGCTCCACTCCATTGCCACCGGCAACCTGCTCCCTGCCCATGTAAAGGTGGTTGTCGTGGACATTAACCCCGCGGTGGTCACCAAACTCGCGGATCGGGGCTCCTTCCAGGCGGCCGGGCTGGTGACGGACGCGGAGCTCTTCTTGCGGGAATTGTGCGAAGAACTCAACGGATAAGGAGGATGTCATCCGATGCCTTATTTTCAACCTGAAAGAGTGCCGGTGAAGTGTCCGGCTTGCGGTTTTGAGTTTACCATGCCCATCTTTTCTATCATCGACGCGAAGGACATGCCGGATGTTGTGGACGCGCTCATCTTGGGCGTCCTGAACACAGGGACTTGCCCTCGGTGCGGCGCGCCGGTCTACACAGAGGGGCCTCTCTTCTTCCACCACCCGGATAAACAAGTGGCGTTTGTTTACATCCCGCCCCAGGCCAACATCCCCCCGACCGAACGGCAGAAGATCATCGGGGAGATGACCCGTGCGGTGATGTCCCACTTGCCCCAGGAGCATCCCAAAGGGTATCTCCTGCAGCCGCGGGAGTTCCTCTCCCTGCCCAACATGCTCGACGCGATTATGGAAGCAATGGGCGTGGATAAGGAGCTCTTGGAGGAACGCCGTCGCAAGGGGGAGCTCATCGACAAGCTCCTGGCGGTCATGGATGATCCCATGGCCCTCTCCGCGGTGGTGGGGGAAAACCGGGATTTGTTGGACGAGGAGTTCTACGGGCTTCTCCGCTACGCGCGCGACACCGCGGCTCAGCTCGGACATCAACAGGAGGCGGAGCAGTTAGAGGCCTTGCGCCAGAAGTTGTTGCCCATGACAGAATGGGGGCGCCGGGAAAAGGCTTTCGAGGATGCTTTGGCCTTCCTCCGCACATCGCCGACCCGTGAACAACTGTTGGAACGGGTGTTGGACGCGGATGACCTGGCTCTGGATGCTCTGGTGAAGGTGCTGCGCCCGCTCTTTGATTATTCCTTCTTCAAACTCCTCTCGCAGCGCATAAAGGAGGTGAAGAAGGAGGACCCCCAGGAGGCCCAGCGTCTGGAGGCGTTGCGCGAACGCCTGCTCCAATTGACCGAGGAGGCGGACCGGGATGCCCAACAGGCGTTGGAGAAGGCCTCCAACCTGCTGCAGGAGCTCCTCACAGCTCCCGATGTGGAGAAGGCGGTGGAGGAGCACCTGCCGGAGATGGACGATGTGTTCTTCTTCCTCCTCTCCAGTCAGCTCAAAGAGGCCCGGCAGAAGGGGCTCAAGGATTTGGCCGATCGCCTGGAGTTGGTGTGGCGCACCGTGGAACGCAAGGTCCGGGGGAATGTGCCGCCGGAGATGGATTTCCTGGAGCGCCTGTTTTACCTCTCTTACCCGGAAGAGACCAAGCAGTTTCTCCTGAAGAACCGGGAGATGCTGACGCCCGAGGTCCTCGAGTTGATGAAGGTGTTGGCCGAGGATCTGGAGAAGAGGGGGATTACAGAGGGCGCCCAGCACTTACGCCAGATCCGGGCCCAGGCCATGGCGTTGTTGGGGAAATAGCACGTCCGCGGTTGGCAGCCGATTATTGGCCGCCTGTCCAGAGCCCCCTCCGGGGGCTTCCCAATCACCGTTCACAAACGGTACGGGCACACAGCCGTGCACCCGCCAAATAAATCCGCCTGCTCAACAGGAGTCGTCCCTTCGGGACGGGAATGCGTCGGCTGGCCGAGGGCCTACCCCGCGCCCCGCAGGGGCGCTCCCCGTTCCGCGGGCCAATTATGGAATTTGAGAAAATATCTCCGTAACCGAAGGGGCACAGG
>JAADDB010000105.1 GCA_013154135.1 Chloroflexota bacterium | reverse complement strand
TCCCATGCGCGCTCGGCTTCCGCGCGCTTGGAGCGCCGCGCGCGGGCCTCCGCACGGCGCCGACGCCACCAACGCCACGAGGGATAGGCCAGTACCAAGGCCAACTCCCCCAACATGAGGGCCTTCAGTTTCCCCTCCTGAGCACCCACATAATCGGGGAGAACGGCCACGTAGGTGGGCGGTGTGTCCACGTACACCGCCCGGTAAAGGCCCGCTTCCCCCTGGAACTCGTAGAACGGCCGTCCCTTGGCTGCCAGTTCATCATAGGGACGGATACCCCGTTCAACAGGGGTGATGGGGAGAACCCGGTGATCGGGTAGGTGTTCGATCCGCAGCCATATGTGGCCGGTGCGGAGGGGGGAATGACGCCAATCGGTCAACGAACGGTCCGGCGCCCAAAAGGACTCGTCCGCGTACACCACATAACGGCCGGTCGCGGGGAGAACAAACTCCACCGATGGCCGATCCGTGGGCAGGACCAGCACCTCCTCCGGGGACGCGCGGTCCACCACCCCGATGAGTGATGGGACCAGCCAAAACGGCGCGCCGGCCAGTTTGACCAATGTGGGAGCAAAGGTCACCACAATCCCCAAAAGCAAAGGGACGAGTATCAAACTCAAAATCAATTGGCCCCACTGGGACCGCCAAATTGTGCGCATTGACTCCTTTCCACCTGTCCGACGACCGGACCGCTCCAGGCAAGCAGTGCCCGTGGATGGGCAGACGAGCTCATCCACGGGCACCGTGTTCACAAAGGTGTCCTAAGCGGATTTTACTTCTTCACCTTGTCTTTTGTAAAGCCGGGCTCCGTCATCAAACGGGGATCCAGAATGCGCTCCGCCTCCTCAGGGCTCAGAAGCCCCATTTCAATGACCACTTCCTTCACCGTCCGGCCCTCTCGCAAGGCCTTCTTCACCACCTCTGCGGCCTTGTCATAGCCGATGATGGGGTTCAGCGCGGTCCCCAGGATGGGGTTGCGATCCACCAGGGAGGTGATGCGCTCCACGTTCACGTCGAACCCCTCCACAGCCTTGTCCGCGAGGACCCGGGCCGCGTTGCCCAGGATGGTGATGGATTGAAGGAGGTTGTGGGCGATGACAGGGAGCATGACGTTCAGTTCGAAGTCGCCCAACGCGCCGCCGAAGTTGATGGTCACATCGTTGCCGAACACCTGCGCCGCGACCATGCGCACGGCTTCGGGGATGACGGGGTTGACTTTGCCGGGCATGATGGAGGAACCGGGCTGGAGCGCGGGCAACTTGATCTCCGCGAGGCCGGCAATGGGCCCGGAGTTCATCCAGCGCATGTCGTTGGCGAACTTCATCAACGACGCCGCGACCGTCTTCAACTGACCGCTGAGCTCTACCGCGGCGTCCTGGGCTGCCTGGGCCTCGAAGTGGTTTTCCGCCTCCCGGAAGGGGATGCCGGTGAGTTCGGAGAGGATCGCGGCCACCCGTCGGCCGAACTCGGGATGGGTGTTGATGCCCGTGCCCACCGCGGTCCCGCCCAAGGCCAACTCGGCCAGACGGGGCAACGCGGATTCCACCCGGGCAATGCCCAACTCCACCTGACGGGCCCAACCGGAGATCTCCTGCCCCAACCGGATGGGCATGGCATCCATCAGGTGCGTGCGTCCCGTCTTCACCAGGTCATCCCACTCCTGGCTCTTCTTGACCAGGGCCTCGTGCAGGCGGCGCAACCCGGGCAGGAGGATCTCCTCCACCTCCAAATACGCGGCCACGTGAATAGCCGAGGGGATCACGTCGTTGGAGGACTGGCCCCGGTTCACGTGGTCATTGGGGTGCACCGGCGATTTGGTTCCGGGCTTCCCGCCAAGGAGGATGTTCGCGCGGTTGGAGATGACCTCGTTGGCGTTCATGTTGGTGGAAGTGCCGGAACCGGTCTGGAAAATGTCGATGGGGAAGTGGTCATCCCACTTGCCTTCCGCGACTTCCATGGCCGCTTGCATGATGGCATTGGCCAGACGTTCATCCAGCAGCCCCAGTTCCAGGTTGGCTTTGGCCGCAGCGTACTTGATGAGCCCCAGTGCTCGGATAAACGTGCGGGGGAACCGGATGCCGCTGATGGGGAAATTCTCCACAGCCCGTTGGGTCTGAGCGCCCCAAAGGGCATCCGCGGGCACCTTGACCTCACCCAAGGAATCCCGTTCAATGCGATACTCCTGTTCAGCCATTGTCTGCCTCCTTTGTGAATTAGGTATGGACTAACGAGTGATGAGTATCCGGGCCGTTTGTCCAAAGTCCCGTTACAACGGGATATTCCCGTGCTTCTTCGGCGGGTTGGAATCCCGCTTGTTGCGCAACATGTCCAGCGCGTTGATGAGCCGGGGCCGTGTTTCCCGAGGCAGGATGATGTCATCGATGAACCCGCGCGCGGCCGCAATGTACGGGTTCGCGAACTTGGCCCGGTATTCCGCGACCAGCCGAGCCCGCTCCGCTTCCGGGTCTTCGGCCTGGGCCAGTTGACGCCGGAAAATGATGTTCACCGCACCTTCCGGCCCCATGACCGCGATCTCCGCGGAGGGCCAAGCCAAGTTGATGTCCCCCCGCAGGTGCTTGGACGACATGACGTCGTACGCGCCGCCGTATGCTTTGCGGGTGATGACCGTCACCTTGGGCACGGTGGCTTCCGCGTACGCGTAGAGGAGTTTGGCCCCGTGACGGATGATGCCCCCGTGTTCCTGCGCCACGCCGGGCATGAACCCGGGCACATCCACAAAGGTGACCACAGGGATGTTGAACGCGTCGCAAAAGCGCACAAACCGCGCGGCCTTCACACTCGCATCAATGTCTAACACCCCGGCCAACACAGCCGGCTGGTTCGCAACAATGCCGACAGATTGTCCACCCAAGTGGGCAAACCCCACGATGATGTTCCGGGCAAAGTGTTCGTGGACCTCGAAGAAGATTCCGTCATCCACAATGCGCCGGATAACTTCTTTCATATCATAAGGCTCTTTCGGATTGTCCGGTATGATCTGATCCAGGTCCGGGTCCATGCGCAAGGGATCGTCGTCCGTCTCGCGCGCGGGCGGGTCATCCAGGTTGTTCTGGGGCAGGTACGAGAGGAGGGTCCGAGCGGTGAAGATCGCGTCTTCCTCGTTTTCCGCGGCAAAGTGGGCCACCCCAGACTTGGTTGCGTGGACCCACGCTCCCCCCAGTTCCTCGAAGGAGACTTCTTCGTGGGTGACGGCTTTGACCACTTCCGGGCCGGTGATGAACATGTAGGAGGTGTTCTTCACCATGATGATGAAGTCGGTGATTGCGGGGGAGTAGACCGCGCCTCCCGCGGAGGGGCCCATGACCAGGGAGATCTGGGGGATGACGCCGGAGGCCAAAGTGTTGCGGAGGAAGATGTCCGCGTATCCGCCCAGGGAGATGACGCCCTCTTGGATGCGGGCCCCGCCCGAATCGTTGATGCCGATGACCGGCGCGCCGTTTTTCATGGCCATGTCCAGGATTTTGACGATTTTCTGCGCGTGGGCTTCGCCCAGGGAGCCTCCGAACACGGTGAAGTCCTGGGAGAACACGTACACCAGGCGCCCGTCGATGGTCCCGTAGCCGGTGACGACTCCATCGCCCAGGTATTTTTGCTGGTCCAGGCCGAAGTCCGTGGTGCGATGGGTGACGAACATGTCCAGCTCGCGGAAGCTGCCTGGGTCCAGGAGCAGGTCAATGCGCTCGCGGGCTGTCAATTTTCCTTTGGCGTGTTGCCGCGCGATGCGTTCCGGCCCGCCTCCTTGCCGGGCCTTTTCCCGCAGACGAAGTAGCTCCTCTATCCGGGTGTTTTTGTCCACGAACGTGTACCTCCTGTTGAATGTCCAGGTTGGTCGCCTGACAAAATTCAGTAGTACCTTGGCCGCGGACGGGTCCGCGCCTCGGCGGGGTATCGAGGTTTTCGCCCCGTGCATAGAGAGAGTTTTGTGTGCGTGGTGGGCGGGCTTCGCCCGCCCACCACACAAAACAGTTTTCTCCGGAGAGAAATCAAATCAACAAGCTTCGACCTCTGACCATTGAATACCATCCTTATGGAACTTGGTCGTCCCTTGGCGGCGGACGGGTCCGCACCTCGGCAGGGTGCCGATGTTCTCGCCCCGTGCATAGAAAGAGTTTTTGGAGGGAGCTGGCCGGGCGAAGCCCGCCGCCCACCCACCAAAAACTCTCTTTATGCACGGGGCGAGGACGCCGGCATCCCGCCGAGGCGCGGACCCGTCCGCCGCCAAGGTACGTCTGAAACCGGAATACGTCGGCCAGGGCCCGCCCCGCGCCCTCCAGAGGCGCTTCCAGCATTCATTGGCTCCCCTCCGTCCGCATCCAATAGGACCTTTCTTCCGCCAACCTCACCCTTCAGCCAATCCCCCTTAATCGTTAATCGTCAATCGTTACTTTTTTCTCTCCCAATACGTGCCGCCTTCTTCCATGGGAAGATCTCCCAGCCGCAGTTGACGCAGCTCGCGGAAGCGGGGGAGGAGCTCTTCCATACTGTCGCCGCCTAACTTCTCTAAAAGCGCGTCGGCCAGGACGATGGCAAGCATGGCTTCGGCCACTACCGCGGCTCGGGGTACTGCGTTGATGTCCGAGCGTTCGTAGCGGGTGCGCGCGGGTTTGCCTTGGGCCAAATCCACCGAACGCAGGGGCGTGAGGGTGGTGCTGATGGGCTTCATGGCCACCCGCACGACAAGGGGCATGCCGGTGGTGATCCCCCCTTCTATGCCGCCGGCCCGGTTCGTCCGCCGCACGATGGTTTCCCCCTCCAGGAAGATCTCATCGTGCACCTGAGTGCCCGGGCGCCGCGCGTTCTCAAACGCGGGCCCGATCTCCACCCCCTTCATGGCCGGAATGCTGAGCATGGCCGCGGCAACGCGCGCGGTGAGGCGTCGATCCCAGTGCACGTGGGATCCCAGCCCCGGCGGAACGCCCAAGGCCACGACTTCGTAGACCCCACCTACCGTGTCCTTCGCTGCCATGGCCTCGCGCACCCGCCTGCGCATGGCTTCGGCCCCTTCGACTGTGGGCGCACGCAGGTCATTCGCTTCCGCCTGGGCAAACCGCTCCTCATAGGGCATGTCCGAAGGGAGCGGGGGGCGCACCCCGCCGATCTCCAGCACGTAGGAGCCAACGCGGATGTGGAACCTTCGGAGGAAAGCCTTGCACACCGCCCCCACCGCGACACGTGCGGCCGTCTCCCGGGCCGATGCCCGTTCCAACGCAAGGCGCAATTCCCGGTATCCGTACTTCACCGCCGCGGTCAAGTCCGCATGTCCCGGTCGAGGGATGGTCATGGGGGGGATCTCCTTGCCCACCCAGTGGACGTGATCCCGGTTCTCCAGCAGGAGAGCGATGGGCGCGCCGGTCGTGTGCCCGGCCATGACGCCGCCGAGGATGCGCACTTGGTCCTTCTCGATGCGCATGCGTCCGCCCGCGCCGAACGCCTTTTGGCGCCGGGCCAATTCCCTGTCGATGTCTTCCTGTGTCAGGGGAAGGCCCGCGACCATGCCTTCCAGGATGGCCACCAAAGCCGGGCCGTGGGATTCCCCCGCGGTGAGAAAGCGGAGCCGGGAGAGGATGGCGTTCATGCCGGACCTCCCGCGCTGGGGGGTGTCTCATTGGGGTTGGTCAGGCTGAGCAGGTGGCGGTGGATGTGGGGATTCCCGCAGATGAGGCTTGTCTTGCGCAGCCCCAGGGGTTTTCCACCCCACGTGGTGAGAACGCCTCCAGCTTCTTCCACGATGAGCGAGGCCGCGGCAAAATCCCAGGGGAAGAGACTGGCGTTGAAGTAGCCGTCGACCCATCCCGCGGCCACGTAACAGATGCCCAAGGCCGCTGCACCCATCGCCCGCACCGCGTGAGCTTCCCGCCCTACCCGGTTGAGCAGGTTGAGCAGGGCTTCCCGGGCCTTGCCCCGAGCCCAATCGCAAGCCATCAACGCCTGTTGGGGCTCCTGCGTTCCGCTCACCCGGATGCGGGTGCCGTTGAGCGTGGCCCCTTTCCCCTTGAGCGCGGCGAACGTGTGATCCCGCATGGGGTCGTACACCACCCCCAGGATGATCTCCCCCTCCTGCCAGAGCCCGATGCTCACCGCGAAGGTGGGGAATCGGTGGGCAAAGTTGGTTGTCCCGTCCAGGGGGTCCACAATCCACGTGGGCCGGACAATGTGGGGCGGACGGACGCCTTCCTCACTCCACACGTCCGTGCCGGGGAAGTGCCGTCGGAGTTCGGAGAGGAGGAAGGTGTTGGCGGCCAGGTCCGCGTCGCTGACCAGATCCCCGGGGGACTTTTCCCAGACGTTCGCGTGGGTTCGGGTCATGCGGTGCAGCAGCCGGCCTGCCTCGTGGGCGATGCGGATGACGGTTTGTAAGGTGTGCTTGCTGTGCAGGGCTTGGGTGTTCATGGTCTGTCTACCTCTTGATGTGGCCTATGCCCAGGCGCTTCCCCTCCTCCAACAGGGCTTGCACTATCTCCGGCCGGGGGGCCTCCGCGTAGATGCGCAGGACCGGTTCTGTGCCCGAAGGTCGGATGAGAAGCCAGGCATCATCTAGAGTATATTTGACTCCGTCCAAAGTGGAAATGTCGCGCACGGGCATGCCGGCCAAAGTGTCCGGGGGATCTTCGCTCAGGCGCCGGACGAGTTCGGCCTTGGAAAAGGACTCCACCCGGTAGTCCAGCCGCGCGTAGGCCACCGGTCCCACCTCGCGGTGCAGGTCTTCCACCAGATCGCGCAGGGTGCCTCCCCATCGGGCCAGGATTTCCACCAACAGGAGGCTCATGAGGATGCCGTCCCCTTCGGGGATGTGCCCTTGGATGGTCATGCCCCCGGATTCCTCCCCGCCGATGAGCACCCGGTCGGCCAGGATGTGTTCGACAATGTAGTTGAAGCCCACCGGGGTTTCGTGGAGGGGCAAGTTGTAGCGCTGGGCCAGCCGGTCCAACATCCGGGTGGTGGAGACGGTTTTGACCACTTTGCCCCGCAGGCCTTTTTCCTCTACCAGGTAACGAAGGGCCAGGGCTAAGATGTGGTGGGGGTCCACGAAGTTCCCATCCTCATCCACCGCACCAATGCGGTCCGCGTCCCCGTCCGTGGCCAGGCCGATGGTGCGTTGGCTCGCCTTCACCCGCTCCATGAGGGGGCCCAGGTTGCGGGTGATGGGTTCCGGGTGGATTCCTCCAAAGCCGGGGTTCAGTTCGCCGTGGATTTCTTCCACCTGAACGCCCACGTGCTCCAGCAGATGCCGGAGGAAGCCCCGCCCCGCGCCGTACATGGGGTCCACGATGGCCTGCACATGGGCTGCGGCAATGGGGTCCCGGTCAATGAGAGTCCAGATGTGCCGTTCGTACGCGGGGAAGGGGTCGAAGGGGATGATCCGTTCCGAGCGCAGGCCCTCTTCGTAGGGGATGTGGGCCGGGGAGCGGTGCCGACGTTCATTGTCCCGGATGAAGGCTTCGACCCGTCGCGCGTCATCCGGCATGGCCGGGCCGCCGTACGCGCCCTTTATTTTCACGCCGTTGTAGCGCGGGGGGTTGTGACTGGCGCTGATCATGACCCCTCGCGTGGCCTGGTGTTCCAGGACTGCGTGGGAGACAATGGGGGTCGGGGTGTCCCGTTGGGTGATGAGGACGGTGATACCGTTGGCCGCGAGGACCCGGGCGACTTCCCGCGCGTAGTGGTCTGAGAGGAAGCGGGTGTCGTAGCCCACGACCGCGGTGGGGGCAAGGGGTTGTTCCTCCAGGATGAGGTCGGCAATGCCTTGGGCCACCTTGCGCACGTTGGCGAAGGTGAATTCGTCGCTGATCACGGCTCTCCAGCCATCGGTGCCAAAGTGGATGCTCATAGTTCACCTCACGGGGATTGTTTTGTGTGGGCGGATGGCGGGCCATGCCTGCTTCCTTCGTGCGCCAAACGCCTCCCTTGCACGGGGCGAGCACGTCGGCCCCTCCAGGCGCGGTCCTATCCGCCTTCGAGTTCTTACCGGGTTTTGTTCGGCCATCAGCACGGGCAGGTTCGCGGTGGACGCCGGTGGTGGAAGGATGTCCGGTGGATGCTTGTCCCGGGGACACAGATGTGTCCCATCCCGGAACGCGATGTCCGGGGATCGGGTTTCCTTGTGCCCGCTTTGGCCTTTGTGTAAAGTGCCCTCGTGGATTATGATAAATGCCGATTCTGATGGACGGACGTATCAAGGTTCTCTTTTCTGGAGAGCTGTTTTTGGTGGGTGAACAGGCTTCGTCCTCCCACCCATCACCCAAAATGCGTCACGATGGACGATGAAGGGGAGTGGAGGTCCAGATCGGTTTGAAATGATAACAAGTATAAGGGGGCGGGGCCACGTGCACAAACTCCCCTGTGTGACAATTGACGGGTTGAGGCTGCGGACCCGTCCACCCCTAGGGGGTACTGAGTTGTTTCTGCCAATCAGGGCAATGCTACCTAATGATAACGGAAAGTGGGAAAATTTTACAAACGCCGGGGGATGAGTTATCGCCCAGGGCTCCCACGTGACACGGCGTTCGAGTGGAAAGGGGGCCTCCGGCCGGAGAGACGGTTTTGTGTGGGTGGTTGTCGGATGAAGCCCGCGCACAAAACTCCTTCTGTGCCCAGGGCGAGAACGTGGGCGTCCCACCGTAGCGCGGCCCCGTCCGCGGCCAATGGGGACTTTTCCCGCCAGCCCGGTATTGAAGGACTCAGCCCCCGGGGAGAACTGTTTTTGGTGGG
>JAADDB010000144.1 GCA_013154135.1 Chloroflexota bacterium | reverse complement strand
CCCGCCCCTACAGAGGCCAGGCACAGGGCCGTCCGCGCTCAAGGGGCCGGGGGGCTTTGAGTCGATTTTTCCCCTGGCGAACTGTTTTTGGTGGGTGCTGGCCGGGCTTCGCCCGGCCAGCACCCACCAAAAACAATTTCTATGCACGGGGCGAGAACGTCGGAATCCAACCGAGGTGCGGACCCGTCCGCCGCCAAGATTCGACTGAGAACAGCGGAGAATACGTTGGCCGGGGGACCACCACGCGCCCCGGAGGGGACTTTGCAAATTGGCCCGGGGAGCGGTCGGACATGACCATCCATCGCCGTTCATGGACGGTAGGGGCACAGGGCAGTGCGCCCGCTTAGTGCGGGGCGACGAAGGACAGATCCAGCTCGCCCCGCACCGCACAAGCGTCAAACTCGCCTACCCCAAGCCTGTCCCTTACCCACGCTTCTGAGGGGAAATCTGGCGGTAGACTTTCATTTCCAGGGCCAATTTGTTGAAGACTTCATCCTCCTGCCCCAGCTGGGCAAAGGCCACGTCCTTGATCTCCGCCTCCAAGTAGAGGGCATACGTTCGTAGCCGGATGGTGGCACTCGGTTTGGCCTGGATCACCTTCCCCTTGGCCTCATATTTTTGGCGGATGTCCGCCTGGGCGTACGCGCGAGGGCTGAGAATGAAGGCCTGCACAGGGGAGACCGGGTCGTGTTTGTCGAACAGCCAGACCTCCATCACCGTAGGACGGCCCACTTGCCCCTGGTAGGATTCCGCTTCCGACAGGCCACACTCCCCCAAGTTCTCCTCACTCCCGTCCGGCAAGGTTTCATAAATGGTATAGGCCACATCAAAAGCCTGTTCCTGTTGGGCTTCGAGCATGAAGACGGGGTAGAAAGTCTCCACCAAGCGGAGGGAGGGAGCTTCTGGCGGTTGGAAGCTCGTATCCACCGCGGGAGGTTTCCCATCCGTGGGGATGGTTTCCGGCCGGTGTTCCGGAGCCACCGACACCGGTTCCCCCCTTTCTTCCACTTCAAAAGGGGGTTCCTCATCCTCCTCCTCTTCTTCCTCCACCACTAATGCTTCTTCCTCAACAGGGGAAGAGACAGGTGAATGCCACGGGGCGGGTTCCGGCGGGGGGTAGGACTCCGTCTCCAAGTTTCGGCTCATGGGTTGGGGATAGGAGTCCTTTTCCATGTTCATCCACTGATATAGTCGGTACAGGGCCAGGCCGATGACGGCTAAGGCCAGCAAGAGCCCCAAAATGTAGAGCCACTTGTGCCCTCCTTGTTTCTTCGTCTCCGGCTGCCCGGGAGCAGAGGGCTGGGTCTGGGGACCGGTTTCCGTCTTGGTTGAGAGATTTCCGTGTTCCTGGATGAACTTCCACGTGGTGTCCAGGGCATCGGTGTACTCGGTTTGACCCGCGTACTTCTTCCGGGCTTCCACGAACAGATCGGGCAATGTGTCCTTGGGGAACGTGCTCAACCGGCGTTGGAGAGCTTCCCAATCCCCTGTGCGTTGAAATTCCCGGGAGATGAGGAGGATGTAGTCGACTTTGTCCGAATGCCGTAAGTCCGCGGGGTACGCGTTGGTGTAGTGGACCGGCCAGATAACCCAGCCGATGAGGAGTCCTACAATTAAGCCCACAACGAGTCCGAAGAGGAATAACCGTTCTCGCAAGATGGATTGCATAAGGCGACCTCCTTCCCGCCCCCTCATGGGGTGCTGCTGTGACGGTGACTGTGACGGGTTCACATGAACGGTATGGATGTTGGACCGGGACGTCAAGATGGGTGTTTTGGGGCGAAGCCCGCCACCCAAAATAGGTTTCTCAGGTCTTCCGTTTATTGGACTTTGGACAAACATCCCTGGCTGAAAAACAAGATTCAGCAACACCTGGGTCGCGGACGGATCCGCCCCTCGGCAGGCTCCCCACGTTCTCGCCCCGTGCCAGAAGAGTGCTGTGGCGGGTGCCGGCCAGAGTCGTTTGTCCAAAGTCCCGTCCGTTTAAGGTGCAGGGAAGATCATGGACATGGGCGCCCGGCTGATAATTTCAGGCCCATTATCCCACAAAACGGCCAATTCTTCTAATCGGATACCCCAGCGGTGCGCGAGGTACACCCCCGGTTCCACGGTCACCACCATGCCCGCGCGCAGTACATGATCGCTGAAACGGCTCAGGGCCGGCCTTTCGTGGATGTCCAACCCCACGCCATGGCCCACACTGTGACGGAACGCGTCATCCCCGTATCCTCCAACTTTCAACATATCCCGAGCCAGCGCGTCCACCAACCGAGCTGGATTCCCCGGTTGCAATCCCATGAGGGCGGCGACCAAGGCCCGGCGGACGAATGTCCACGCGCGCACGTAGTCCGGCTCCGGGTCCGGTCCGTACCAGAAGGAACGGGTGAGATCCGCACAGTACCCTGAAACCCGGGCTCCCAAGTCCACGCAGACGGCCATGTTCTCCTGGAGCGCCCGGTCCTCGGGTTCCGCGTGGGGAAGAGCGCTGTTCTCCCCGAACGCGACGATAATGGGGAAAGCCAAGCCCTCGGCGCCCTGCTCACGCATGAACTTCTCCAACTCCCAGGCTGTTTCCCTTTCTGTGATGCCCGGTCGCAGGATGTGGGGGAGCTGGGCCACAGCCGCGTCGGTGATGGCCGCGGCCCGGCGGATGTGCTCCATCTCCTGTGCGTCCTTCACCTCCCGCAATTGGGCGGGCAGTTCGTCCGCGGCCTTCCACGAGACCCCCACCACCGGCCGGAGGAACTGCTCAAACTGGTGGACGGTGATGGTTTGGGCCTCGAAGCCCACGTCGCCGTGGAGATCCGCGAAGACCATTCGGAGGGTGACGTCGTAGCGTGTGCGGACCGGGACCAGCTCGAAGTGGGGGGCTTCCCGCTGCGCTCGTTCCCAGTAGCGACCGTCGGTTACCAGGAGGGCTCGGTCGGGGGTGATGACCAACCAACCGGTGCTGCCCGTAAACCCGCTCAGGTACCGCCGGTTGGCTTCGTTGAGGATGACCATCCCCTGGAGCCCGGCTTCGTCCATTCGTGTGCGTAAGGTGTTCAAGCGGGATAACAAGATCTCTTCCACGATGCTTCCTCCACCTCAATCCTCAGACTCCTCCGGCGGGGAGGAGTGGTTTCCCTTTGTTCGGGGATGTAGTCGGTCGTACACTTCCTTCAGATGCCGTTGACTCACGTGGGTGTAGATCTGCGTCGTTTGGGGACTCCGATGGCCGAGCAGTTCTTGGACGATGCGGATATCCGCTCCCCCTTCCATGAGGTGGGTGGCAAAGGAATGGCGCAGCATGTGGGGCGTCACTTTTTTGGTAATGCCCGCGCGTTTGGCGTAGTCCTGCACGATCCGGGTGATGCTCACCCGGGAGAGGCGGCGTCCGTACCGGTTCAGGAAGAGGGCCGGTGAAGGGGCATCGGGGTTTTGCAGTTGGGGACGGGCCTGTTGCAGGTACGTGCGCAGGGCCACTTGGGCCGGTCCACCGAAGAGAGCGATGCGCTCTCGTCCTCCTTTGGCCTCGCGTACCCAGATCTCCCGTCGTTCCAGGTCCACGTCGGACACATCCAACGCGGCCAATTCGCCCAGACGGAGGCCGGAGCCGTACAGCAGTTCCAGGATGGCCCGATCGCGCAGGGTGTACGGGTCGCTCCCGGAGGCAGCCCGCATGAGCGCGTAGATCTCATCCACGGTCAAGTAGCGGGGGAGGCGGTGGGGCAGTTGGGGGCCTCGGACCCCGACGAGGGGGTTCTCCTCCAAGAGCCCTCGGCGTTCCAGAAAGCGGAAAAAGGCGCGCACTTCGTACAAGCGCCGGGAGACGCTCGTGGGCGAAATGCCTTGCCGGGACACGTCACTCAGCCACGTTTGGAGGTGTTTGGGGGTCACGTGAGTCCACGAGGTGATCCCTTGCTCTTCCAGAAATTGGGCGAACTCCTTCACCTCCCGTTCGTAGTTGCGGACCGTGTAGGGAGACGCGCGTTTTTCCACTTGCAAGTACTGGATGAACTTGTCCAACCACTCTGCGAGTTCGTTCATGGTATTGGGTGTTGGGATCACCAAGTTCGTCTGTTCGAGACGAAGCTCGGGCGCACGGCCGTGCGCTCCTATCGTTCATGTACGGCGATGTGGGGTCATGTCCACCTACCCGTGCCCGGTTGACGGACGAAACTCGGTAGTGCCTTGGCGGCGGACGGGTCGTGGATTAACGAGTAACGAGTAACGATTAAGAGGGATAGGCCGGATTTCTCCTTCGTCGCCCCGTACTAGACAGGCGCACGGTCGTGTGCCCTACTGTTCCTGAACGGCGATGTGTGGTCATGCCCGCTCGCCCGGGGCTGAACCCCCGGGCTAAATTTGGGAAAGCCCCCTTCGGGGGCTCTGATAGGGTACATGACCGGCCAGGAATCGCCACAGCCGGCCTATGGTGGTTTCCCGCCCCTTTTACTCGTTACTCGTTATGCGTTAGACCTCACCTATCCCGGCCGACCTCGCCCTTCACCCAACCCCACTTAATCGTTAATCGTCAATCGTTACTCCTTACTCTTGACTCTTGCGCGGCAGGACCGACGGGTCCACTTCGCGCACGAACCGGGCCCGCACGATGATGCGATGGGTGTTGTTGTTCAGCGGCCAGCAAGTGACCAACGTTAGCACCGGGTCCCGCGTCGCGTACAACCAGCGTATCCCCTCCTCCGCGTGGGCGCGTGTATCCACCTTGACCAACTGCGTGAGCTCATAGAGGAACACCCGGCCGTTCGCGTCCACCAGATACACGGCCGCTCCCCGGGGAAAGGGGACATCCGGGTTGCCCAATACGGAGAGGGCTCGGAAGACTTCCCCCTTGATGTTGTTGTGCCCACTGATGATCACATTTCCCGGCCGGCCCGGAAATGCACCGTTCACATGATACCCCGCGGCATAATCCGCGGTTCCCCACACCCGGGACCACCGTCCCTCCTGGACGGTCAGCGTGTCCTCCACAGGCACCACAGGCACATCGATGTCCAGGACCGGGATGATCAGGCGCACCGGGGGTGCGGGTTTTGGCGTGGGAGTCGGGGTAAAAGTGGGCGTGCCCGTGGACGTGGGGCGGGGACGGGGGGAGGGTGTTTCCTCGGGACGCGTGGGATGCCGGGTGGGGGTCGGGGGCCGTGTGGGAGACGGCCGAGCGCGTGTCCTCGTGGTGGCGACCGCGGCCACTTGCGTCCTCACCTTCGCCTCCAGACGGGCCGTCTGATAGTACCTGTACCCCGCGCCACCCAACCCGACCAGGAAGAGTAGCACCCCCAGAATACTCAGCCAGAACCCACGTTGTCCTCGCATACGCGTCACCCCCTGAGGATCCACCACCACGTGCTGGGGAGGAACGCGGTAAAGGGAGAACGAGTGCCCAGGGTAATCCCCATAATGCGTTCGGCCATGCCCGGATGGCGGGCCGCGCGTTGGATCAGAATCCGCACCGCGCGGGGGCGCATGACCCGTTTTCGCAGCCAACGGAGTCCTTGGAACATGCGGCCAAAGTGCCGGCGCAACTTGCGCTCATAGCGGCACACCACCTTCTCGCGGATTGCCCCCATCTCCAGGGCCCGGTGGATGGCCTCCGCGGCCAGCATCGCGCTCTCCATGGCCAGGTCGATGCCCTCCCCGGTCACCGGGTTCACCAACCCCGTGGCCTCCCCCACCATTAGCCATCCTGGACCGCAGATGCGATGGGAAGGGAAATCCGTGCGGATGGGGAAACTCCGCACATCGTCCAGGAGCTCCGCGTGCGCGAAGCGGTCCCGCAAGGCCGGGTGGGAAGCGATGAACGCGTGCAGGCGTCGGACAGGGGAGGGGACGGGAGTGCCCGGCGCCGCGTAGACTCCCACCCCCACATTGGCCACATCCTCCCCCACAGGGAAAATCCACCCGTAGCCAGGGGCCAGCTCCGGGGTGAAGAAGAACTCGAACCGGGGCTCCAGGCCCTGGACGCCTCGCCAGTACCCGCGGGCGGCCCGCACATCGTGGGGCGGATGCTGGAGGATGCCCATGGCCTTGTGGAGTCCGATGGACGCGCCGGTGGCCATGACGGTGAGGCGGGCGGGCCACTCCTTGGGGTGGCCGTTCGTCGTGCCCGCAACTCCCGCTATCGTCCCATTCCCCTGCCCGGGGAGGAAGTGAGTGATCCGGGCCTGGGGGACGAAATGGGCCCCGGCTTCTTCCGCGCGGCGCCGGAGCAAGTCGTCCAGCTCCTTGCGGGGCAGGATCAGGCCCTCGGGTGGCAGGGGGTGGACAAAGGGATGGAAGGGCAGGGTGATGTCCGCGTGAGGGGCCGCGTACAGCCGCGCGGCACGGACAGGAAACGCACGTTGGGCGACATCCTCATACAGGCCCAAGCGCTGTAGCGTTGCCACCGCGCGGGGTGTTAGACCATCTCCGCATGTTTTCTCGCGGGGGAAGCGGGCCCGGTCGAGGAGGGTGACCTCCCAACCCTTTTGTGCCAGGAGGAAAGCGAGCACACTCCCTGCGGGCCCGGCCCCCACAATCACCACATCTGAATGATGGACCATGGCATAGACCGTAGATACGGATGGACGGACAAAACTTGGTAGCCCCCCGGTTACATTCGGGGCGGAAAGGACCGTTCGTCGGTGGTCATCCGTCATTTCACTTATTATGCCTTGAAGGTGGAAATTTGCAAGGAAACTGTCAGGTTCGGAGGGAAGAATATGTAGTATAATGGAATATCAACAGGTAGATATCAAAGATATATGATACATGTCCCCCATAAATGATCCATAATTTTGGTAATCAACCAACCATGTTGATCTCTTGCGGCGAGGTGGAGAGATGAAAGGGAGAAAATTCGGACTCTTCGGTCTCCTCATCGTGGGCCTGTTGTGGGCCTGGATCTTCTCACGTCCGATAGCCCATGCAGAACCGTTGAGCAGCATTTCCGGACGGGTCTGGCACGATCTGTACCATTCCGACACGCACAAAGTGGACGGCATCCAGGATCCGGATGAGCCCGGGTTAGCGAATGTGGTCGTCGAACTCTACGACGACGCGGATGCCCTTGTTGCCACGACCACCACCGACAGCACTGGAGCCTACTCCTTTACCGGGCTCACCAGCGGCTTCTACCGGGTGAAAATCGCGGACAGCAACTTCCAAGCCGGTGGCGCGCTGGATGAGACGGATAGCGCGGTGGATTGGCACGCGACGCTCCAGGATGAGGGCACGGATGATACAAAGGACAGCGACGGGGATGAATACACGTATGATACCTTTGTTTTCTTAGATATAGGCGAGGTCAAGGAAAACGTGGATTTCGGGTTCTTCCGCGCGTGTGTGAGCTTGGAAAAGACGGGACCCGAGTTCATGGACCCGAACGGGGAGACGATAACCTACCACTTCCGGGTGGAGAACTGCGGGGACGTGGTCCTGCACGGGGGTGTGAGCGTGTACGACCCCCTCATCGAGCCCAGCGGCGATCACCAGATCTGGTGGAGCGTGGTCTACCCGGGAGAGGTGTACGAGTTCGACCGCACGTACGACGCGAGTTCATCCGATTGCCCCCTTTTGGTCAACATGGCTACGGCCGAAGGACATCCTCTCCACCCGCGGGACGGCACCGGCCTCCCCGTGGTCACGGACAACGACATCTGGGCCGTTTCCTGCACCCAGTACGATTGGGGCGATGCGCCCGCTTCTTATGGGACTACCAAGGCGGATGACGGCCCGCGTCACGCGGTGAACGACAGTCTGGTTATCGGCTCCCTCGTGGACGAGGACGCGGATGGTCAACCCACCACCAACGCGGACGGCGATGACACAGATGGCAACGATGACGAGGACGGGCTCACAGGCTGCCTCAGCTTGGTTGAGGGAACACAAGGGCTGGTTGCCATCCCCGTGCACAACAGCCTCGGGGAGGACGCGACGCTGTATGGGTGGGTGGATTTCAACAAGGACGGGGATTTTGAGGACAGTGGGGAATCCACCTCTGTGGCCGTTCCCCAAGGGACCTCGGGCACGGTGACCCTGGATTTCGGGACGGTCCCGGCAGGCAGCGCGGGGAACACGTTCGCCCGGCTCCGTCTGACCACGGATTCCCTTTGCTCGGGGAATGACGGCACGTATCGGGATGAATTCTCCACCGCCGCGTACAATAACAGCGATGGCACTCGCGATTGGTCTTCTACCCCCTGGTCTGAGTTGAACGATGACGGTGATCCCAGCAATGGCTCTGTGCACATCGCGGACGGGAAGCTGCAGTTCGTCCAACTGCCCGCCAACAGTGGCATCCAACGAAGCGCAGACTTGTCCGATGTGTCAGAGGCCCACCTCTCCTTTGATTGGGCCACCGAGAGTCTGGAAGAGAGCATCTCCCTCTACATCTCCGCGGATGGGACCACATTCACCCGCCTTCTCACCTTTGGCTCGGGCAATCACACGGGCCAGGTGGATTTGGACATTTCGCCCTTCATGTCGGCCAACACGACGCTTCGCTTCGTCAATGACGGTGGTGATTGGAATAACGGGGATGATGTGTTTTGGGTGGACAATTTCCAGATCCGCTTCTCCACCGGCTGCACCGGCGGGCCGGCCAGTGATGGCGAGGTGGAGGACCATCCGGTGTGCATCCAGGCCCCGCGCTATTCCTTGGGGGATTATGTCTGGCGGGATGAGGATGCCGATGGCATCCAGGACCCCGAGGAATCGGGCATTAACGGCGTTGTCGTGGACCTCTACCTGG
>JAADDB010000187.1 GCA_013154135.1 Chloroflexota bacterium | reverse complement strand
GGGTGCGGGCTGGGCGAAGCCCGGCCCGCACCCACGCAAAACTCTCTCCATGCACGGGGCGAGAACATCGGCGCCCCGCCAAGGCTCGGACCCGTCCGCCGCCAAGGTACAACCGAGTTTTGTCCGTCCATCAGGCACGGGTAGGCGGTCATGACCGCACATCGCGATCCACGAACGGTAGGGACGCACGGCAGTGCGCCTGTCTTTCTGTGCAATGGGCCAATAAGCCGAACCGCCCGCAACGCGCCGTAAGTGGCAATTCTCAGCCAACCCCTTAATCGTTAATCGTCAATCGTCACTCCTTACTCCATCCGTCCATCAAGGCAGTTTGTCCAAAGCCCAATACTCAACTAGGATAAAGTATGCGCCAAAGCCGGAAGAATGAACCCAAAGACCAGGATCTGCAGGACCTGGGTAAAGCGTTGGCCACCTTGGCCCTGAACCTGGCCGTACTCTACATAGTTCGCCGGGTGGACTGGTTGGTCCGTGTGCTGGTCATCCTGGCCGTCCTCAACGCGGCCTGGACTGTGTACATGCTCTACGTGGTCTTTGGCAAAGATAATGGGGCGTAGCGATGAACGAGTAAGGGAGTGCTAGGGAATGTACATCAACCGAGACTGGAAACCCAGACGACGTCGCAAGCCGTGGCTTCGTTACCTCCTCCTCCTGGCCCTGGCCGGAGGAGCGCTCTTCTGGGCGCGGCAACAACATCCCGAACTCCTGCGGAACCCCTTTGTCACCCCGGCCCCTACACCCACGCCCACGCGCACCTCTCTTGCCTGGCTGGCCGAAGCACAAAAAGCCTTCCGGGCCGGACATCTGGATCGGGCCATTGAAGCATACCGACACGTGACCGAGATGGAGCCGGACAGCGCGGACGCGTACGCGTGGCTCGCACGGCTCCTCACCATCCAGGGCAAACCGGAAGAAGCCCTGGTCATGGCCCGGAAAGCCGTGGAGTTGGAACCCGACAACGCCACCTACCTCGCGGTCCTGGCCATGGTCCTGGACTGGAACGGCAAATACGAAGAAGCCATGGCCAAAGCCCTCGAAGCGGTGGACATGGACCCCGACAACGCCCAGGCCCACGCCTACCTCGCGGAAGTGTACGCGGACATGGGCAACTGGGACAGGGCCTTGGAAGAAGCGGAAACAGCCATCTCCCTCGACGACCAGGACCCCTTTGTCTGGCGGAACTACGGATACGTCCTCGAAGTGCGGGGGGAATACGAAAAGGCCATCCAAGCCTACCTCAAAGCCACCGAAATCAACCCGAACCTGGCCTACATCTACATCGCGGCCGGCCGGAATTACCAGGCCCTGGGCGAATTTGACAAAGCCATCGAACTCTTCCAAAAAGCCCGCAGCATCCAGCCGGACGACCCCGCCCCGCAGGATGCCATTGGTTGGGCCTACTTCCTGGCCGGGGACCCACAAAAAGCCATCGTTCAGCTGGAAAAAGCCCTAGAAATCGACCCCAACTACACCCCATCCTACGTCCATTTGGGGACCGTATACTACGTGCGGCGCAACTACGAAGGCGTCATCGAAGTCCTCCAAAAAGCCGTGGAACAGGGTGCGAAAAAAGAAACCGTCTACTACATGCTTGGGCTCTCCTACGTCTACCTGGACGACTGTGAGCACGGCATTCCCTGGCTGAAGAAAGCCCTGGAGCTGAACCCCCACTCCCAGCCTGCCCTTCAGGGGCTCCAACTCTGCAGGTGAGGAGGCACCATGACCACACACATCGCGGGCATTCCCTTGGAGGAGTGGAAAGCCCTCTACCGCCAACTCGATCGCTTTGCCCATCTGGCCCCCTGGCAGTGGATGGAAGAAGCCCAGATCTTCGGGGTGCAGGACCCGGAGACGGGCACCGTTCACTACATCAGCATCGTGGGGGGGGAAGATGAACTTCCGGTCCTCCTCCTCTTCTCCGGGGACGAGGGGTGGCACACCTATTGGACCTTGATGGAATTCGCGGTCGAGGCGGGCACCATCCCCGACGAAGTGGCCTTCACCATGCCCATGCTCATAGCCACATGGGGGGAAGAGGACTCCCTCCTCCCTGCAGAGAGGGAACTCATCCGCGAACTGAATATCACCCCCACACCTTGGGGATGGCCTGTGGTGCGGGACTTTCGGCCCGGATGGGCTCCCTGGTACCCCGACCGGGAAGGGGTGCGACTGCTGACCCTGGCCCTGAAGGAAGGACTCCACGTGGCCGAACACCTCCGCGACATGGACACAGACACCCTCCTGAAACACCTGGAACAGGGAGAAGTTCTCGTCCGCGTTCCCCGCCAACAAGATGACGGCATCCACTGGGAGAATGTGTGGTATCCCATGCCCGAAGAGGAGGAACAACCCTATCGGATACGCATTCCCGCGGACGCGTTGGACCAACTGCGGCACATGCTCCCCAACCTGAGCGAAGTCCAAGTGGACTTCTTCATGCTGCCCACTGGGGTCCAGGAGGAAGAGGATGAGCGCCCCTACATCCCCTTTCTCCTCCTGGTGGTGGATGGGGAATCGGGGGAACCGTTGGTAGTGGACCTGCTCCGGGTTCAAGAGAGCATTCGGCACATGTACGAACACCTGCCGGGCCGCATCGTCCAGGAGCTGGTCAAAGCCCAAGTCCGTCCGGCCCGTTTTCGGGTGCGTTCCGAACGGCTGCAGGCCCTGTTAGAACCGGTGGCCCAGGAGCTCAACGCGGAACTCGTCAAATCCTCCTCCCTGCGCGCGCTGGACCGGATTCGGATTCACCTGCTGGAGAAGATCGTCGGGGCCGGGGAGGGGATGCCCCAAGGCATGTTCAGCGTCCAGCCGACCAACCAATCCAATCCAGAGCAAAACTGAGCGTGCGGAAGTCCGGATACCCGCCCAGGCGGATGTACGCGCTGGGTGCGCTGACCACCTCCTCCGCGGTGCCCGGCCGTGCGCCCTTGACCCCAACCAGCGCGTGGTACTCTCCCGGATGCTCTCGCAAATCCACCCCGCTGCCCACGGAGCGCAGCGCGGCCACGGCTTCATCGGTCAAGTGACGGGCCGCATCCCCTCGCGTGGCCACCAGCACGATGACGCCATTGGGCAGTCCTTCCAAAAAACGGGCCAACCGCTCCGATTCGTACGGGTTGGCGAACGTGTCGAACCCGCGCTTGTCCAAAATGCGCCCTGTTCGGGGGTCCATCACCGTCACATTGTACCCCCGCCGGCCAAAGGACACATCCGTGGCCTGGCCCGCGTCGTCGATGACGCTCATGTACGCGCCGTCCGCGAACGCGGTGATTTCCACATCCACGGGCACTCGCACCCCGGTCCGGCCGATTTCCCGGTGGCCGGGGAACACATCCCTGGGCCGGGTGCGCCGACTTGCCTCCAGTGTGATCACGTTCGTGTGGTCCCGCACCACTCCCGCGGGGATGGACACCTCCACCTCCTGCCAACCCTCCCGCAGCCGGATGGGGTCGCCCACGCGGGTGCCGTTCACCCACACGCGGAGGGTTTGGGGAGGCGCGCCCGGGTAGGTGAAGGGGAGCACCCGCAGGCGGAGTCGATAGGGGGAAGGGCCATCCCCGCGCAGGAACACGCGTGCGCGCAGCCCATCCGCGCCGGCCCACACCGCACTGCGCGCCTGGATGACCTCGTTCTCGTACCACCCTTCACCCAAATACGGCTCCGACCCTTCCTCGCCCACATCCACGCTTGTGGCCACCGGAGGCCCTGGTTGGATGACCCGATACGCCTCGATTCCTTCCCCTGCCCAGAAGGGATCTGCCTCCAGGGGGAGCACATCTTTCACAAAGGCCCACGTCTTCTGCCAGGTGTCCACGTACGGGTGACGTCCCGGGATGGGGGGGAAGAGGAGGACGTAGCGCACGTTGTACAGGCGCATGAGCTCCGGGGCTTGGGTTCGGGCTTTCTCCACCAGTTCGGGGGAAGGGTCGGCTCCGAATTCCACCTGCGCGATGGCCTGGAAGAGGGGGATGCGGCGGAAGTAGGCCATCTTGAATTCGGGCGCGCGGCTGATGTTCCCCCCCAACATGGGCTTTCCGTGGCGGACCTGGTAATACTGAATCTGGGTACGTTCCACGCCGAACACGCCAAAGGAATTCCGCCACCCCAGCGGGACCTGCAGGAGCGCGAAGGGGCCCGCTTCCCGGGCCAGGGGGGTGTACACGTGGGGCACCCGCGCGTCGGAAAGGGGAAGGGGGACGGCCAAGTGCTCGAACAGGAGGGCTCCGGTCAGGAGGAGGGCCATGACCCAACGGGCCTGTCGGTTCCGCACCCGGTTCATCAAGTGAAGAAGGCCCATGCCCGCGAGGACGGCCAGGGCGAGCATGAGGATGACGCTGTTTCGGTTGGGCGCTCGGTTCCCCTGGACAAAGGGGAGGTAGTGGAGGATGACGAAGGGCAAGGGGATCGCGGTCTTCACGCCATCCAGGTCAAATTGCCAGCGGCCCCGCACGTGGAGGAAAGGGCCCAGGCAGAGGATGGCAAAGATGACCGCGTTCCACACCCACACACGCGCCCGTCGTGACCAACGCAGGGCCGCGAGGAGGGCCAACAGGAGGGTGATATAGCCCAAGAAGACGGTGTTGATGTCCGAAAACCGCGCCCGGCCCTCTTCTACCAGCCGCAGCGCGTGGGCCCAGGATGTGCCCCACAGGGGATGCAGCGCGGTGGGGGTGAAGAAGCCGAGGAGGTCTACGGAGAGTTTGATGCTCTCTCCCCAGCCCTGGAGCACGTAATCCCCCCGGAGGAGCTCCCGCGCAATGGGGATGAGGAGCGGGGCCCAGACCAGGCCCGCGACACCGGCCATCAGCAAGAGGGGCCCGGGATGGCGCAGGTAACGGGCCAGCCGATCTCGCACCCGCTCCCCCGGCTGGGAGGGGTAGAGGAGCAGGGTGGTGAGCGCGAAGAGGGCCAGGAAGACCGCGAAGATCATCTCGGCCAGGGCCGCGAACGCGAAGAAGAGCCCGGCCATCGCAGCATCGCGGTAGGCCCGACGTGTGCTCCATCCCACGTGGTCCAACGTGCGCAGGAGGTACAGGGCGAAGAAGGGGATGGCCGCGGTGCTCACCATATCGTAATGGCCCAGGGCCGCGTAGACGGAGCGGTTCGACGCGAACGCGTACACCAACCCGGCCACGGCCGCGGCGGCCAGGCTTCGTCGCGGGGCCCGAGGGACCATATCCCGCAAGAGGTAGCGCACCAGGAGGAAGGTGCCGTATCCGCTGAGCACGGTGTGCGCGATGAGGACGCTGTTGGATGCCAGGGGAACGGAACCGGTGGCCCAGAGGAGGGGTGCGGCCAGGAGCGCGTTGAACACGTCGTAGGTGTACAGGATCAAGGCGATGCCCAAAGGATGCCAAATGAGGTCGGTGTACAAGGGATTGGTGTGCAGGTGGACGAGGGCGTGCTGGAAGTACCAGATGTTCCAAAGGAAGGTGAACTCATCAAAGGCCCACGTGGGCGTCCCGGGCACAAAGGTGGTGAAGCGCAAAGGGAGAGGCCACCACATGAGCCCGGCCAAAAGGGCCAGCGTTAGGATGTAGAGCACGTGGACGTGCAAACCGTACCACCGGCGTTTTCTCATCGGTCAGAGTTCCTTTGGGACATGGTGCGCGGCTCCACTGGAAAAGGACGGACACGTTCGGACGGCCGATACACGGGGCCTATGGAATGATCCTGCTCCGCACGCAGAATTCTTTTGTAACAGGCAAGGGCGTAACGCGTATTACCCACTTTGACACACCATCCATGCCTTCGTATAATGGGCGATAGTATGTGCCGGGTGGCATGGGCCCCGGCCAAGTGCACACCGACTCAGAGAGAAGGGTGAACGGATATGTCCCTAAAACAGCGCATAGAGACGGATTTGAAAGATGCCATGAAACAGGGGGATGCCGCGCGGAAGCGGGCATTGCGCACCCTGATGACGGCTATCAGCCGGGCCGAACGGGCCGGCGATACGTTACGCGAGCTGAGTGACGAAGACATTATCGCCATAATCGCCAAAGAAGCCAAACAACGGGAAGAATCCATCGAGGCCTACGAAAAAGGGGGGCGCATGGACCTGGTCGCGGAGGAAAAGGCCGAACTCGAGGTCCTGCGCGCCTATTTGCCCCGCCAGCTCACCCGGGAAGAAATTGAAGCCCGCGCGCGTGAAGTCATTGCCCAGGTGGGTGCCAGCGGTCCCAGGGATATGGGCAAAGTCATGAAAGTCCTCATGGCCGAAATGCGGGGCCGTGCGGACGGCCGACTGGTCAGCCAGATCGTGCGCGAGCTGCTCGCCGAGCAAAAATGAATTTACACCCACAGCACCTTTGGGAAGCGTTCCAAGCCGCGCGAGCCCAACCTACCCAGCCGGACGAAGGACCTTCCGGGCTCGACATGGCCCGCGTGCTCTTCCTGTCCCTGCTCTTCTTCCTCCTCGCGCTCTTCATTCTGGTGGTGGACCTCACACCGGGGAAGCGGGTCCAACTGGACGTGGGGGACGTCTCCCCTGTGGACATCCGAGCACCACGCAGCATCCGCTACGAGAGCGAGGTGCTCACGCGCGCAGCTCGGGAAAAGGCCGCCCAAGCCATCCCCGAAGTCTACGATCCTCCCCAACCCCAGATTGCCCGACAGCAGATCAACCGACTGAAGGCCATCATCGATTTCATCAACACCGTCCGCGCGAACCCTTATGCCTCGGTGGAGGAGAAGACCCGGGAGATCCAGGCGATCACGGATTTGGCCCTCCCCCCGGACATGGCCCGCATGATCGTCACCATGCCGGAGAACCGGTGGGCCCTGGTGGCCAACGAGAGCTTGGAAACCCTCCGCCTGGCCATGAGCCGGGAGATCCGGGAGAATGAACTCGCGGTCGTGCGCAGCAACGTGCCCCTGCTGGTGGACCAGACCCGCCTGAGCGAGCCGGAAGCCCTTCTCGTCACCCGGATTGTGCAGGCCCTGTTGCGAGCGAACACTTTCCCCAACCCGCAGAAGACGGAACGCCAGCGCCAAAAAGCCCGGGAGGCCGTGGAACCGGTGGTCGTCCAGTATGAGGCGGGGGAAATCGTGGTCCGCTCCGGCGAAGTGGTGACCGAAGCTCAGGTGGAGGCCCTGGACAAGTTGGGGCTGCGCCAAAAGCGCATCACTTGGTCGCAGATCGCGAGTTGGGCCCTGCTCCTTCTCTTGTTCTGGATTACGGTGCTCCTCTACACTTATCGCCATTACCCCACGTTCTGGAAGGATGTGTGGGAGCCGGTGGTCTTTTACGTGTTCATCAGTGGGGGATTGCTCCTGGCTAAGGCGCTGGTCCCCGGCCAGCAGGTTCTGGCCTTCACCTACCCCCTGGGGGCCCTGGCGATTACGGTGAGCACGGTCCAGAACCGGGGACTTTCCTGGATCACCATCATCTACATGGCTTTGATTCTCGGTCGTTTGGGGGATAACTCCCTCCTGCTGACGGCCCATGCCGGGTTGGGCGCGTTCTTCATGGTGCTGATTTCAGACCGGGCGGAACGGTTGGCTACGTTTTTGTGGGGGGCTGTGGCCTTGGCCCTGGTCCAGATCGTGGTGCTCCTGGTCTTTGCCCTGGGCAACGGCGTGCTGGATGTGAACAACCTCCTCGGTCAGGCCGTCGCTTCCATCATCAACAGCGTCCTTTCCGCCAGTTTGGCCCTGGCGAATTTCTACTTGTTGGGCTTTCTCCTGGGCACCACGACGATTCTCCAGCTCATGGACCTGGCCCGGCCTAACCATCCTCTCCTGCAGCAGCTGGTCACCAAAGCGCCCGGCACGTATTACCACTCCCTCATTGTCAGCAACCTGGCCGAGCACGCGGCCGCGGCCATTGGTGCAGACGCGTTCCTCACCCGTGTGGGCACGTATTATCACGATATCGGCAAGATCAAACGGCCCCACTACTTCACGGAGAACCAACATGGGGGCGTCAATCCTCACGACCGTTTGGATCCTCGGACCAGTGCCCAGATCATCATCAGTCACGTGGTGGATGGGTTGGAACTGGCCCGGCAGTATCACCTGCCTCGGCGCATTCGCGATTTCATCGCGGAGCATCACGGGACGACTTTGGTTTCCTACTTCTACCAGAAAGCGGTTGAGGCCGCGGGCGGGGACCCGAGCAAGGTCAACGAGGAGGACTTCCGCTATCCGGGGCCCAAGCCCCGCAGCAAGGAGACGGCCATCCTCATGCTGGCCGACGCGATTGAGGCCATTGCTCGGGCTCAGCAGCCGACCACTCGGGAGGAGATCGAGGAGATCGTCCACTCCCTCATCATGCGGCGGCTCAAAGAGGGACAATTGGACGACGCGCCCATTACTATGCGGGATTTGAAGAAGGTGGCCCAGGTTTTTGTGGAGATGTTGGTTGGTGTTTATCACACACGGGTGTCGTATCCTGAGCAGGTCCGGGGTCTTGAGGGAGTAAGGAGTAACGATTGACGATTAAGGGGCTACCAGGCTGGCGGGAGAAGGCTCCTGTTGGCCCGCTGAACAGGAAGCGTCCCTGCAGGGCGCGGGGTAGCCCCCTGCCCCTTGAGCGCGGACGGCCCTGTGCCTGGCCTCTGTAGGGGCGGGTCCGTAGAGTAACGAGTAACGATTAACGATTGACGATTGACGATTAAGGCGGGCGCATGGCCGTGCGGCCTTACCGTTCGTGGACGGCGATGTGTGGTCATGTCCACCTACCCGTGCCCGGTTGACGGACGAAACTCGGTCGTACCCCGGCGGCGGACGGGTC
>JAADDB010000034.1 GCA_013154135.1 Chloroflexota bacterium | reverse complement strand
AGGGACGGTTCCTGTTCAGCAGGCGGATTCATCCGGCTGCTCAACAGGGCGCACTGCCGTGCGGCCCTACCGTTCGTGAACGGGGATGGGTGATCGTGCCCCATCGCCCGGGGCTGAACCCCCGGACTAAATGGGGAGAAGCCCCCTACGGGGGCTCTATTTGGACGCATGACCGGCCGAGCATCGCCATAGCCGGCCTATGATGCCCTCCCGCCTCTCTTACTCGTTACTCGTTATAACCTCGCCCATCCAAGCCGATTCCCTCTCCCCCCGAATCCCCTTAATCGTTAATCGTCAATCGTTACTCCTTCCTCGCTACAACCCTCGCCCATCCAGGCCGATCTCCTTCTCCAGCCAACCTCCCTTAATCGTCAATCGTTAATCGTTACTCCCCCTCCCTACTTTCGACACTGGTCATCGATGACACCCTGAGTCAAGTAATTCTTGATGATGACGTACGGAGCCCGCAAGCGCAGCTCTCCCAAGGGGCTGGGGTCCATGATGGACCACCACCACTGTTCATCGTCCTGGGTCCAATCCAAATTCGGCATGTAGATGAGGGTCATCACCCCAATCCAGGGGCGCCAGTGGGCCTTGGCCCACTCGTACGCGCGCACGATGTAACATCCCTGCTTGAAGTCGTCGATGCCCGCGCCCGCACCATGCCAGTAATAGGGGGAATCAGGCCGGGCATCCCGGGTCCAACCGAACTCCAGAATGACAACCCGCTTATCCTCGTCCCCGTTCTCCACCATGATCCGCCGGATGTCCTCCACATGTCGGAAGGTGAAGAAGCGCTCCCCACCGTAATGGGGCTTATCCGCGGCGGCCTCCTCAGGGCTCACTTCCGGTGGCGCGGCAAAGCCCGCCCCGTGGACCCCTAACATGTCGAAGTAACCGTCGCTGTTGCCTCCCATGGCCCGGTACATAAGGCGGTAGAACTTCTCATCGGGCATGGCCTGATTGTTGTCCGTGCCCGTGGGGGCCATGCCCGCGCTGATGACAATGGCATTGGGGTCCGCGCTCTTGATGGCCGTGTACGCGGCCTTGAGCATTTGTGCGTACTCAGACGGGTTGGGCCGCTTGTGCCCCCACTCCCGGGCCAAGTTGGGCTCGTTCCAAATCTGGTAAGCGTGAATGCGCCCCTTATACCGGGTCGCCATCGCGTGGAGGAAGTCCGCGAAGTGAGGGATGTTCTGAGGCGGAGGGCCGGCCCACTTCACCCCGCCCTCCGGGTCCGTGCTCACCCGCGCGATGAGTTTGAGCCCCTTCGCGTTCACCTGATCCACCACCCGGTCCGCCTGCGTCCAGTTGTAATGCCCCTTCTGCGCCCCTTCGATGTCCTCCCAGGCGAAAGTCTGCTTCACCCAGCGGAATCCCGCCTGCTTGATGAGGTCCAAATCCCTGTCCGCGATTTCGGGACGCCACCAGAGAAAGGCCTGGATGCCGTAATCGGGCGAGGACATGATGTCCATGTAGTCCCGCGCGGCCGGTGGGGATGTGGGTGTCGGCTGGGGCACGGGCGTGGCCGTGGGGGGCACAGGGGTGGGCGTCGCGCTGGGCGGCACTCGCGTGGGAGTGGCCGGAGCCGGGGTCGGCGCTGCCTGCGCGGGCGTGACGGCCGCGGGCTGGACGGGCACCGGCGTCGCCGTGGCGATGATGAGCGCCGGCTTGGTCGCGGGTCGCGGCAATGTGGCCATCCGGTGCAAGGGCGTGGGCGTCTTCGTCGGCGTAGGCGTCGGCGTCGTTGCCGAGGCACAGCCAACAATCACCCAGGAGAGGAGAAAGAGAACGAGAATATAGGCAATGCGTGTCTTCATATGCGACCTCAAGGTTAAAGTGTGTATTGGGCACGTGGACGATGGACGGGGAGGGAGTGAGTAACGAGGACCTCCCCGTCATGGGATGACTGAGGCCTGCTTATGGTCGTCCATCGTCCGTTGGCTATTGTTCCTTATTTCGTCAACATCCCCCGTTTTCCCGACAGGCTTTGAGCGCGTTGTAGGCGGGCAAGGGGTTCCAATAGGGATCCACAATGCCCCACTGCGCCTGTTCGGAACCGGGTGCCACAACTCGGAAGTTCAAGTTCCAGAGGAAAGCCACACCAACCCATCCCCAGTGCTTCATCATCTGATACGCGCGGACGGTGAATTGGGCTTGTTCATCCAGCGTGTTATCCGCCGCGTACTCGTATCCCTTCACAGGGTTCGGGTTGGAGGCCCAACCGAATTCCGTGGGCCAAATGCGCTTCGCGCTGTCCCCGTACCGGACCATGATCCGGCGGTAGCCCTCCATGGTCTGACGGAAGGACCAGGAATGGTGCGGGTTTTCGCACGGACCGCGGAAGATCTGGACGTTGGGATGACAGCCCGTGGCGTCCGGGGGCACGTTGTACCCGCTGGGGTGGGCGCCGATTGCGTCCGAATACTGCTTGAGCCCGTGCTGATACATCTTCTCCAGGTACAGGAAGTCATCCATGGCCCAAGGAGCAGGAGCACCCGTGGGCGTGAGCGCGCCGCTGACCACGATCATGCTGGGGCACGCCCGCTTGATGGACACGTAAGCTGCCTTGAGCAGCTGCATGTAGCGGGCCGGGTCAATGGGCTCATTCCCCCACTCGTAGTGGAGATTCTGCTCATTCCACACCTCAATAGCCCGCATGCGGGTGCCACAATACCGCTTGGCCACCGCGCCCACAAAATCCGCGTAATCCTGAGGATTGGCAGGCGGACCTTCCACGCTGAAGTCCGTGTTCCCCGGCCGAGCCCAATGGGGTGCCTTGACGATGCTGAAGAGCACGTTCACCCCTTTCTGGTTGGCCGTGTTCACGATCATGTCCATCATGCCCCAGTCAATGTGCCCTTTGGAGGGCTCGAACCGGAACCATTCGATCTGCTGCTTGACCCAGTGGAAATGCATGTTCAACGTCATGTCCATGACCTTCGCGGTCATGCCGGGGCTATCCATGTGGGCCTGGACGCCGTAATCGAAGAAACCGGGCAACCGGCCCCGCACCACTGTGGTGGAGGGCGGACGAACGGTGGGCTGCTTAGGCTCGGGCGGGATGTTTTTGGCCACGGGCACCTTGCCCACCGGGCCCAACAGCTGGATGAGTTTGCCGTAAAGCCAGCCTACCTTTCCACCCGGCAGTTGGACCTGCCACCAGGTGCCGGCCTTGTTCTTGCCGATGATGGGATACGTCTGTCCGGCCTTGGCCTGGCCCAGGATCTTGTAATTCGTGCTCGGCCCTTCCCGGATGTTCATCGTCCGGCTCACCCGAGCCATCGCGGTTGAGGGCGTGGGCGGCGCGGGACGGGTGGGCGTCGCGGTGGGCTCAGGGGTCGCGGTGGGTGTGGGCGTGGCCACAGGCGTGGGGGTAGCCACGGCAAAGGCAATCTCCTGGGGCTCACTCACCACATAACTGCCCTGCCGCACCGATGCCTGCACCCGCATCTCCCCCTTCTCCGGCGCCTGAACCCGAATGGGCGTTGAGCCAACGGGCGATTCCCCTTGGGCCAACACATGTCCTTCCGCGTCCACCACGACCCAGGAGACCACGTAATCCGCGGGGGAGACGCTCAGGGACTCGGAGGCCTGATACGCGCGCAACACATCCCAAATCCCCGGGTCCGCGTCGCCGGAGAGGAGATGTTGAGTGGTCACGCCGGCCACATGGTACTTATCCGTCAGCTCCAGCTTGTGGGCCAGGCTGGCCGCGTTCTCGATCCACACCGTCCGCTCGTTCCCCTGGTCGTCCAGGTACTTGTACCAGTACTGGAAGAGCTCCTCGTCGAACTGGAGGGGACTGATGGGCTTCTGGGTGGTCACTTGGACTTCCACCTGCTGGCCCGGCTGGATCACCCCACCCTGGCCTGCCAACTGCGCCGCGATGGGGGCCAGGGCTTCGCTGTAGGACTTGAGGAAGTAGTACGACCCCGCGATCTCCACACTCCGAGCGGGGAGTACCACCTGGATCTTGGAGCGCTCGATCTCGCCCACTGCCCACTGCATGATCTGGTCGAACATGCCTCCGGCCCGGTACGCTTCCGGATCCACGGGAGCGGGCACGCGCACCACGTCCACCACACGGCCCAACTTCCGCCAGTCGTATCCGCCGGTCAGCCAAATACCTTGGGCCACCTGGCGAGGGGGTTCCACGCGCACGCTCACGAGCTTGCCCTGCGCGTGGAGCTGTTCGGCCAGACGGGTGATGAACGAGGTGAACTGGGCCCGTTGCAAGGGATCGACCCCGCGATAATCGATGTCAATCCCCGCGTAATCGTTGTTCACCACCAATTCCACAATGGATGCGATATTGTTGTCCTGTTGCTTCGGCGTGGCCAACATGTTCCACAACAGGTCGGTGCGGACCACGTCCTTCTCGTAGTTGCGGATGGTGGGCATGATGTGGTAAGGCACACCGCTGTCCGGTGCGGGGACCGCGATGCTGCCCTTCAGATACCCCTCATCGGTCAAGTAAATCCCGACCGGATGGACCATAGCCACCGCGTCTGCGCCCTCCTCGGGCAGGAGGACACCCTCGGGCAGGTCTGTGGTGGCAGATTTGGGGCCCGGCACCGTCTGCATGAGGATGAAGTTGCGCGGCACCCAGTCCAGGACCGCTTCGATGCGGTCCTCTTCGGCCACCCGGTGACTGGGCAGCCAGATCCACTTCTTCTGTTGTGTATCCCACGTGTACAGGTCCAGCGTCTCGTAGGGCTCCGCGTCATTGGGTGTGGGAATGCTGATGTAGACGGCTTCGGGTTCACTGCCGACCAATTCCAAAATGTAAAGGGGACTCTTGGGGATGAGGCCCAGGTCCGCGGCCTGTTGAGCCGCCTCCTTCCACATCCCATCCCCCTTCCCCTCTACAAAATCCCGCATGGGAATGGATGTGAGTTTTGCCTTGAGGGGACCGGTAAGGGAGGCATCGGGGAAAGTGACCTGCGTTCCATCCGGATCCCGAACATCTCCATGCATGGGGGTGATGTCCGTATATCCCCGGTAGCGGATGCGGTCGATGATGGAGATGGGGGGCAATAGCAGAGCCGCTATCAGGGCCAAGATGATCAGCACGTTCAAGATCCAAATGAGCGTGCGGTTGGATGTTGCCGCAGGTGATTGAGCATGCGTATTTTGCATAATATGTGCTCTCCTTACGTCCTGGACTCGCGCCCCGAGGGGGCTTTACACAGTTCGTGCGGGCGATTGTAGCACAAGGTGGTTCCCCTGGGCAAGCGGAAATGGGTTGAGTATAGGCGGGGCAACGATGAAGGGGCCACTTGCCGGACTGGTGGGAGTCCCCCTTTAGGGCCGGATACCCGGGAATCGCCATCCGGGCGCCCTGCCCCCATTGCTCCTCATGCTTCGCCCTTTACAGCCCTGCCCCGTTCGATGCGCTCTCGTCCTTCACCCACCATTCCTGTAATCGTTACTCCTCATACGTGCAACACCTTACACCCGGGTGTCCGATAACCATATCCCATACGACGCGTGTTCCAGGCCACTCCCACACGGCCTCGCCGGTCCAGGAGGATCAGTCCTGCCTCACCTCCGGGGATGCGCTCTTCAAGGGAACGGATGGCTCTTTCCGCGGCCTCCTGGGGAATCGTATCCTCGGCCAGGGCCTCCACCGCCCGATACGCCAACAACGCCCGCGCGATCGTCTCCCCCACGCCGGTCGTGGAACACGCGCCCAGGGTGTCATCCGCGTAAAAGCCACACCCCACCAAAGGGGAATCCCCCACCCGGCCCGGGAGTTTCCCCATCATCCCCCCGGTCGACGTGGCCGCGGCCAGATGCCCCTCCGCGTCCAAGGCTACCGCGCCCACCGTGTCTCCCACCTCCTGGCCGTGTTCCCGGAGCCAGGCTTGCAAACGGCGCCGGCGCTCCTCCGTGATCAACATGTCCGGATGGACCAGGGGGATGCCCCGCGCTTGGGCGAAGGATTCGGCACCGGGGCCCGCGAGGAGAATGTGGGGGGAATGGACCATCACCTCATACGCCAGGAGGATGGGGTTCGCCACCCGCGAGACCGCGGCCACCGCGCCCACATCCAGTGTCCGCCCATCCATCACCCCCGCGTCCATCTCCACATACCCCTCCCGGTTGAGGGCCGACCCCCGTCCCGCGTTGAACTGGGGTAGATCCTCCATCACCCGGACCGCGGCGAGGACCGCGTCCAGGGCCGAGCCCCCTTGCTCCAAAACGGGCCATCCCGCGGCCAGGGCCTGTTCCAATCCCTCACGGTAGAGGGGCCGCTTCACATCGGGGATGTTGCCGGCCCCTCCGTGGACGACGAGTATCGGTTTGACAGGTGCTCTGCTCATGGTTCCTTTGTCTCCACAGGTGGTCGCTGCAAAAGGTATGCCATGCGGACGCGAATGACCGCGTAGAGTTGTTCCTGCCCTTGGGCTTGGGCCAGCTCCGAGGCTTTCTCGTACGCCTCGAGTGCGTGGGGCACGTCGGAGAGCAGTTCATACGCGTTGCCCAGGTAGAAATAGGCCTCCGCGTCGTCGGGCCGCAGCCGGACGGCTTGTTGGGCCTCGCGCAGGGCTTTTTTCGCGTCTCCCACGTGCAGGTAGGCCATGGCCCGCAGCTTGTAGTACGTGCCCTCATCGGTGAGCGCCCGAGCCGCGTCAAAGGCTTCCCGGGCCTTCTCCTTTTCTCCCAGGTGTTCGTACAACACACCCAACTCCACGGCATACGAAGGATCCGTGGGGTCCAACGTGCGCAGTTCCTCCAAAATGCGGACGGCCTCGGGCCAGTTCTGTTCCGCCACCGCGGAATCCAACGCCATCTGCAAGTCCACCATCCGCCGCACCCGGGGATCCTTGGGCAAACGGCTCTGGATGAAGAAGTAGGCCAGGACCAAGAGGAGGAGGATGCCGGCTGCCATCTTGGCCCATCGCAGGAGGCGTTGACGCCGCTCTTGGGCCACCAACTCATCCACATACCACCACCATCGCTCCCGCGGGGGATGGTGCTGAGCCCGCAGTTTGGCCAGGGCACGAGCACCACCGGCTTCTCGCAGGAAAAGGGGGGCCTTGCGGCGAAATTGGTTGAGCACGTTCTCCAACCGGGTCTCCTCCGGCTGGACGTCCACGCCGTCCGCGCGCAATTGTTCCACCAAATCCACGGCCCGGTCCAGCAAGGGGGGGATGGAGAGGACTTCCGCGCCCACGCCTTTCATGTTGGCCACGCGGATCTCCAGTTCGGTGAGAAGCGCGCGCAGGCGTTCCGCGGGCGTGTGGGGCGCTTGGCCCGCGGCAGCCTCCAACAGCCGGGCTAGCCGTTCCCGAGGGGTTTCCGCTCCCCCCACGTCACTTCTCCTCCTTGGACGCGCTCTTCTCCTCCCGGGGTGGGAGTTCCCCCTTCTGACGCATTTCCTGTTCCAGTTCCACGTAGACTTTGCCGATGCCCTGTTTGATTTGCTGGGTGATCTTGGGGCGGCGGTACTTGGGGATGCCGAACCAGGGGAGGAGTTCAGGCGCGAGTGCGTTCGCGGTGTCCACTTTGGAATGGCCCGCCTTCAGGTGGGAACGCACGTGGGAACGGATGTAGCGGAGGTATTTGGAGATGGGTTCGGTGATCTCCGGTCCGCCCACATCCCCATGGCCGGGCACCACCACTTCCGGATGCAAACGTCGGATCAGGGTGAGTCCATCCAACCAGGCTTTGCTGGTGGCCTGGGTCATGAAGGGGTGCTCCCCCAGGCTGATGAGATCCCCCGCGAAGACGACTTTGGCATCGGGCACGTAGACGATGGAGGTGGCAGGCGTGTGCCCACCCACGTGGATCACGCGCACTTGACGTCCTCCCTTGAAGACCGCGAACTTCTCCTGGAAGGTGATCTCCGGGAGGATGATGCGGATGTCCTGGAGATGGGCTTGGATTTCGGGCTGTTTTTTGAAGAGCTGACGGACCCGTTGTTTGAAGTTGTCCCGGTATCCGCGCATGTACCGCCAGGCAATGTGATGGGCAATGACGGGACAGTCGAACCACATGTTCCCCACAATGTGGCCTCGGTGGTGATCCGTGTTGATGATGTAGAGGAAGGGCTTGCCGCCGCTGACCTCTTGCAGGAAGTCCCGCCATTTCCACGCCTCTTGGGGGATGAGGGGCGTGTCAATGAGGATGATGCCCTCATCGGTCACCACAGCTCCCACGTTTGCCCCCCGGGTTCCACGCATGGCGTAGACGCCCGGGGCAATGGGGAAGGGTTCGGCAATGGGATGTTCCTCCCGCACCTCGCTTTGGCTCATACGCTGTTCCTCCCTTGTTATGGGTAATGAAAGGAGTTTTTGGTGGGTGGTCATACCCCCTCGCCCGGGGCTGCCCCCCGGGTCTGACCCGGCGGCGGACGGGTCCGCACCTCGGCGGGGCTCCGATGTTCTCGCCCCGTGCATAGAGAGAGTTTTGCGTGGGTGCGGGCCGGGCTTCGCCCGCCCACCACGCACACAAAACAGTTCTCTCCGGGGAAGGAATCAACAAACTCCTATCTCAAAAACGGATTCCTTCCCCTCCGGAGTACCTTGGCGGCGGACGGGTCCGCACCTCGGAGGGGTGCCGACGTCCTCGCCCCGTGCATAGAGAGTTTTGCGTGGGTGCGGGCCGGGCTTCGCCCGACCAGCACCTACCGAAAACAGTTCGCCAGGAAAGAATCAATTCAAAGCACAGGTGCAATCCAATAAATTGGCCCACGGAACAGAAAGCGCACCTGTGGGATGCGGAGTGCCCCCCTGGCCTCTGTAGGGGCGGGTCTGAGACCC
>JAADDB010000019.1 GCA_013154135.1 Chloroflexota bacterium | reverse complement strand
CAAACGCTGGGCCAAGGTTGTCTTGCCCGCACCGGACATGCCGGTGAACCAGAGGGTAAAACCTTTCTGTTGCATATAACTGTACCTCCTCGTTCTGTGGATAAAGAGTTTTGGGTGATGGGCGGGCATCACCCGTCCACCACCCACCAAAAACAGCTCAGCAGGCGGATTCATCCGGTTGCTGAACAGGGCGCACTGCCGTGCGGCCCTAGAGTTCATGAACGACGATGTGTGGTCATGCCCGATCGCCCGGGGCTGAACTCTATATGGGCCGAGCATCTCCCCGCCCGGCCATGATGGCCTCCCGCCCCTCTTACTCGTTATGGTCCTTGTCCATCCCAGCCGACCTCATTCTCCCGCCGATTCCCCTTAATCGTTAATCGTCAATCGTTACTCTTTACGCCCCACAACCTCGCCCATCCCGGCCGATCTCCTCCTTCAGCCAACCCCTTAATCGTTACTCCTTAATCGTCAATCGTTACCCCCCCCCCTCAGAACCGGGCTCCAGAATCGCGATCACCTCTCCCATAATGGACGTGTCATACCCGCCCAGCGCTTCCACCGCATCGCGGAACCGGTCCGAGCGGATGATCTCCAACACAGGGGCCAGAATATCACTCTCGTAATATTCCAGCGGAATGAGCAGGTCATACCGTTCCCGGAAGAGGGGGATGAAGTCCAGGCCCAGGGCCCGAGCCGCGGCCAAAATCCCCAACCCAACATCCGCAGCCCCGCTCTTCACCGCCGCGGCCACGGCCAAGTGGGTGTACTCCACCCGCTCATATCCCCGGATCCGGCGGGGGTTGATCCCCCGCTTCTTCAACTCATAATCCAGGAGAATGCGGGTCCCCGCGCCCCGCTGACGGTTCACAAAGCGCACATCTTCCCGGGTGAGATCTTCCAGAGAGCGGATGTTCTTCGGATTGCCCGGGGGAAGAATGAGCCCCTGATCACGGTAGACAAAGCCCAGAACCACAACAGAGCGATTGGGCACATACCGTCGCACATAGGGGATATTGTACTCCCCTGTCTTCTCATCCAACAGATGGGACCCCACCAGATGGGCTTCGTCCTTCTTCAGAGCCATGAGCCCGCTTAAACTCCCCACATTGGTGGAGATCAGGCGGCGGCCCTTCTGCTCCCGTTGGAGGGCATCCTGCAACAAGTCGATGGTCAAGTCATGACTGCCCGTCATCACCACCGTCCGTTCCAGGAGGTCGGGGGGCACGAAGAGCTCCACATCCACTTCCTGGCCCTCGTGGATGCCCTCGGAGAAGCGGGGGATCCGCACGACCCCGTCGGCTAGGACCAGGGACATGATGACCGAAGCCCCACGCTTCAGAGGAGTCGCCACATTTCGTGAGCCCACCCGCCCCACGGACACGCGCAAGAACTCATCCTCCCCCATGGGAGAAAGGACCTTCCGGGTCAAAACAGCCCGAGTCCGAGGGCGGACAGGGGGTTCCAACCCCTGCACCCGGTACAAAAAGGGCCGAGCGAAGAGGTCGAAGGAGAGCACCGCGGCCACGGGGAATCCCGGCGCCCCCAAAATCGCCTTGCCCCGCGCGGTGCCCAGCACAATGGGATGTCCCGGCCGGATGGCCACACCGTGGACGAACAGGGTGCCCAGATCCTGCACCACTTTGGCCGTGAAATCCTCCGAGCCCGCGGAGGAGCCTGCGTTGATGATGACCATGTCCACCTCATCGAGGACCCTATCCACGGCCTCGCGAATGAGCTCGAAGTTGTCGGGAAGAGCCTCCATGCGGATGGCCTCCCCACCGCACTCTTCCACCATGCCGGCCAGGACCAAAGAGTTGAACTCGATGATATCCCCCGGCCGCACCGGGGCCCCAGGCGGTACCAACTCGGTGCCCGTGGGCAAGATGGCCACTTTGGGCCGACGGCGCACAATGACACTGTCGTGGCCCGCGCCGGCAATTGCCCCCACATCCTGGGGGCGCAGACGGTGGTTCACGGGCACCACCAGCTGGCTGACCACGATGTCCTCCCCCATCAAGCGCACGTTCTTCCAAGGCGCAATGGGCGTCAGAATTTCGATGTGCGTGGGTTCCCCCGCTGTGGACGTTTCCCGCACCGGCTGCACATGCTCCAACATGATGACCGCGTTCATCCCTTCGGGCAGGGGATCCCCTGTGTCCACGTACACGGCCTGTTCGCCGATGCGCAACCGCTTGGGTGATGTCTCCGTCGCGCCGATGGTCTCCTCCGCGCGCACCGCGTACCCATCCACCGCGGAGGCGTGATAATGGGGTTCAGACAGGCGGGCCCACACAGGGGTGGCAGTTACCCGACCGACCGCGTCCCACAGGGGGACTCGTTCCCCGGGCAAAGGTTCCAGCGCGCCCGCATCGGCCAGCCCGCGCCACCAACGCTCAAGCGCCTCACTCAACGGAATGTCCTGCAAATATGGAGCCTTCCGCACGGCCATATTGCTCTCCTTGGAATGCATCTGGACTTTGACCTTGGCCGGGGCCGCCGTTTTCGCCCCGTGCCAGAAAATCGTCATGGATGCATGAGGGCTGATCCTGCCCCGCCAAGACCTCAGCGGACGCCGCTCTCATCCCTCAGCCCCTTTCATCGTCCCTCATTAATCGTCACTCATCCCCCACACATCTATTTCCCCGGATTATAGCGTAGGGTGAAATGGACGAGAAGATTGGGGGCGATGAAAGAAGAACACCTTTGGAACACCCACCCTGTTCAGGGTATAATGAAGAGTTCTGTGACTTCCGGCCTTCCGGAGCACAGGCGACCCTCGGATAAGGGCAAATGGACCACCTTGATTGACGGAGGATATGGATAAACCGCTATGGCACTGGACAAGATCATCGTTCGAGGCGCACGAGAACACAACCTGAAGAACATCACCGTGGAGATTCCCCGGGACAAACTGGTCGTCATCACCGGGCTCTCCGGATCGGGCAAGTCTAGCCTGGCCTTCGACACCATCTACGCGGAGGGCCAGCGCCGGTACGTGGAATCCCTCTCCGCGTACGCGCGCCAGTTCCTGGGCCTGATGGAGAAGCCCGACGTGGACCAAATCGAGGGGCTGAGCCCGGCCATCTCCATCGACCAGAAGGGCGTCAGCCACAACCCCCGATCCACCGTAGGCACCGTCACCGAGATCTACGACTACCTGCGCCTCCTCTACGCGCGCATCGGTCACCCCCACTGCCCCCGGTGCGGCCGGCCCATCAGCCAACAGACCAGCGACCAGATCGTGGACGCGATCCTGGACATGCCCGAGGGTACCCGCATCCTCATCCTCGCGCCCATCATCAAGGACCGCAAGGGGGAACACAAGGGCGTGTTCGAGGACCTGCGCAAGGCCGGGTACGTGCGGGCTCGGGTGGACGGCCGGGTAGTGGACCTGGACGAGGAGATCGACCTGGACCGGTACAAGAACCACACCATCGAGGCGGTGGTGGACCGGCTCATCGTGCGCAAGGGCGAGGGCGGTCTGGACCGGGCCCGGCTCGCGGATTCGGTGGAGACCGCGCTGGCCCTGGGGGATGGGGTGGTCATTGTCAGCGATGTCACCGACCGGGATCACCCCAAGGACCACCTCTACTCGGAGAAGTACGCGTGCGTCTACTGCGGCATCAGCCTGCCCGAGATCGAACCCCGCACCTTCTCCTTCAACAGCCCCCACGGCGCGTGTCCCGTGTGCGGGGGCCTGGGCACCCAGATGGAGTTCGACCCGGACCTCATCGTGCCCGACCCGACCAAGAGCATCAAGGAGGGCGCGCTCGCTCCCTACGCGCGGGACGAATCCCAGCGCCGGTACTACACCGCGCTCCTGCGGGAGGTGTGCCGGGTCGCGGGCATCCCCTTTGACACCCCGTGGAAGGACCTGAGCCCCCGGCAGAAGCACGTGATCCTCTACGGCCTGCCCCCGGGACAGACCGTCACCGTCCACTACACCAACTACGAGGGGCGCCGCCGCACCTTCGAGACCCATTACGAGGGGATCATCCCCAGCCTGCAACGCCGCTACCGGGAGACGACCAGCGACTACGTCCGGGAGTGGCTGGAACGCTTCATGACCACCCGGCCCTGTCCCGCGTGCGGGGGCAAGCGCCTGCGGCCCGAGGCCCTGGCCGTGACCGTGGACGGCAAGAACATCTACGAAGTCACCACCATGTCCATCCGGGACGTGCTGGCCTGGGTCCACCGGCTCCAGGGGCGGGACCCCCGACGCAACGGGGATGAGCCCGCGCGCGGCGCGGATGCCACCACCGTGCCCGAGGGGTCGCCCCTCACCCAGCGGGAGTGGACCATCGCCCGCCAGATTCTGAAGGAGATCGAGGCCCGGCTGCGCTTCATGGTGGACGTGGGCCTGGATTACCTGACCCTCCACCGCAGCGCGACCACCCTCTCGGGCGGGGAATCCCAGCGCATCCGCCTGGCCACGCAGATCGGGTCCCAACTGATGGGCGTCCTCTACATCCTGGATGAGCCCTCCATCGGCCTGCACCCCCGGGACACGGACCGGCTCCTGCGCACGCTCAAGGAACTGCGCGACCTGGGGAACACGGTCCTGGTGGTGGAGCACGATGAGGCCACCATCCGATCGGCCGATTGGATCGTGGACCTGGGGCCGGGCGCGGGGGAGCACGGCGGTTACGTGGTCGCGTCCGGGCCGCCCGAGGTCATCGAGAACACGCCCGAATCCATCACGGGCCAGTTCCTCAGCGGCAAGCGGCGCATCCCCCTGCCCCAGCGGCGTCGGGAGGGCAACGGCGCGTTCCTGGTGATCCGCAACGCGCGGGAGCACAACCTGAAGGGGATCGACGTGCGCTTCCCCCTGGGCACATTCATTTGTGTAACGGGCGTTAGCGGGTCGGGCAAGTCCACCCTGGTGGTGGATACCCTGTACCGGCGTCTGGCCCAGGTGTTCTACCGGGCCAAGGAGAAGCCGGGCAAGCACGATGCCATCGAGGGCCTGGATCACATCGACAAGGTGGTGAACATCGACCAGTCGCCCATCGGCCGCACGCCCCGGTCCAACCCGGCCACGTACACGGGGGTGTTCACGCCCATCCGTGAACTGTTCGCGCGGCTGCCCGAGGCCCGAGTGCGAGGCTACGCGCCGGGTCGGTTCTCCTTCAATGTGAAGGGTGGGCGCTGCGAGGCCTGCCGGGGGGACGGCATCATCCGCATTGAAATGCAATTCCTGCCCGACGTGTACGTCCCCTGCGAGGTGTGCCACGGCCGCCGTTACAACCGGGAGACGCTGGAGATCCGCTACAAGGGGAAGAACATCGCGGATGTGCTGGACATGACGGTGGAGGAGGCGCTGGAGTTCTTCCACAACATTCCGGCCATCCGCAACAAGTTGCAGACCCTGTACGACGTGGGGCTGGGGTACATTCGGTTGGGACAGCCCGCGCCCACCCTGTCGGGCGGCGAGGCCCAGCGCATCAAACTGGCCAAGGAGTTGAGCCGTCGGGCCACGGGCCGCACTTTGTACATCCTGGACGAACCCACCACGGGCCTGCACCTGGCGGATGTGGAGAAGTTGCTGCAGGTGCTGCACCGCCTGGTGGACCAGGGGAACACGGTCATTGTCATCGAGCACCACCTGGATGTGATCAAGTCCGCGGACTGGATCATTGATTTGGGGCCGGAAGGGGGCGACGAAGGTGGCCGGATCGTGGCCGAAGGCACGCCCGAACAAGTGGCCCAGGTGGAAGGATCCTACACGGGCCAGTTCCTGCGCGGGGTGTTGGGTGTTCCCGAAACTGCCACGTAACTCCTTTGTGAGCACAAGAATTCAGCCCTGTGCGCCCATTTCCAACCGGGCGACGATTCCGTGTGGGCAAATCACGTGATTATCATCCCCTGATGGGTTTGTGTTATAATACTCATTGACTTCTGCCTAGAGCGGGTCTTGCAAGTCTATCCTGATTGTACGGACAAAATTTGGTAGCACCTTGGCGGCGGACGGGTCCCTACCGCGGTGGGGCGCCGAGGTTTCCGCCCCGTGCATGGAAAGAGTTTTTGGTGGGTGCGGGCCGGGCTTCGCCCGCCAAAAACAGTTGGTCTCTGAGGTGAGGGGCAGGGCGAGCGTTATTCCTTTCCTACTCCTCCAGGCCGCCACATTGTGTCCAAAGCCCAACAGGTTGACGGATATACCTCGGCGGCGGACGGGTCCGTACCTGGGCGGGGCGCCGAGGTTCTCGCCCCGTGTATGGAGAGAGTTTTGTGTGACACAAAACCGTTCTCCCGGGAAGAAATCAACAGGAACTTCTCCGCAACGGGCCTCTACCCGTTGAATATCGGTCTCATTGCAAAGGGGACAACAAACGTCCGGATAAAGAACTCGGTACTATCTCGGCCGCGGACGGGGCCGAGGTAGGGGGTCGGGCGTTGTCCGCTCACCTACTGCAAAAACAATTCTCCGGGAAAGAACCGGAATCTCTACCCATCGTTCATGTCAAAGTACAATAACCTGACGGTTCTCTCCCAAAAATTGGTGGCATGTGCGTAAACATCGAGGGAAGAGATGACAGCCCAAAAACAAGCGGTTCCACACACAAATCCGTTCATCTACCCGGGCCCTGTAACAGGAGAACACTTCTGCAATCGACAACGGGAAATGGAGAAACTCCTGCAACACGTGGGCACCAAACCACCTCAAAGCGTTAACGTCTATGGGCCCTTCCGCATTGGCAAGACCTCCTTCCTGCGTCACATAGCCGAACACGAAGGTCCCGCACGGTTGGGCGAGGGGTACAGATTCCTGTACTTCGACCTCCAGGGATACGGTGACCCCGACATGCTTCTTCTAGATATTTTACAGCATCTTGACGACAATGCCGTACTTCAAGATCCGGTACGACGGCGGGACCTATACATGCAATTAAGGGACATCATAGAAACGTCAGACCGGATCATTGTGATGTGCTGGGATGAGTTGGGGAAAGCGTTGGAAAAACCCGCCTTTGACGCGGATTTCTTCGATTTCTTCCGCAGCGTAGGGCAGTCGGGCCGACTGGCCTTGGTGGTCGCTACCCCTCGTCGCCTTGCTGAAATGGCCGTGCCCAGCGGCGTTGATCTCTCCCGCTTTTTCAACATCTTCATCCCCTTGCCCCTCAGCGGTTTTCCGGAAGATGAGGCTCGTCGTCTCGCGACAGGCCAATGTTACCAAACATCTCAACGCCCCGAATTACCGCAGGAGATAGTGGAACAAATACTGGAGCGCTCGCGGTTGGATGACGGCACATACCATCCGCTCATCATCCAAATTTACGCCTCTCACGTGTACGAAGCACTCCGGCAAGGTGAAACAGACTTGGAGCGAGCGTGGGAAAACGCGGAGGAGGAGATTGAAACCATCCTTGCGCCCCCGCGTCGACCTTCAACGGATCGGGGAGTCACCCTTCAGGTAGAGCAACCAGCTTCAGATACTTCCTACAGGTGGGCTGCGACTGCCAGTAAAGCGTTTATTCTCCTGACGGGGTTCGCCTTCCTCCTCACAATAGGTGTGGACCCTCGTTTTATGGCCCTGGTCATCATTTTAGGCTTTTTGGCGTTGGTGTTTGGGGCTATCTGGCTGTTAGGGCCGGAATAATCCGCCAGGGACGGGAAAACCACCATGGCCGGGACACAAACAACCGCTCATCTGAAAAAGAAGAACATAGATTGGCGGCGGGTGAAACGCCGCCTGCGGATGGCATGGCGCCGCCGCGGAGAGGGGTTGTTGGCGCTGTTGCTGGCCTTTCTCGCGTTCAGCGCCATGATCCTCTGGTTCACATATGTCCGTCCTGTGGAGAACATCGGGCCTATCCAATGTGAGGGAAACCTGGTTGCATCCCTCCATTTCCCGACCTTTACCGGTTTGAACGACACCACGAACATCTACCTGAAAGTGCACAACCAGGGAACCGACGTCATTACCGCGACGGTCGTGCTTCAAATAGCCCCGGTTGAACAGGTGGAAGTCCTGGAGGGAAGTACGGAGGTAGAATTAGAGGACTTTCCTCCCCAGGCCAGTGTGAGCAAGGCGATTCCCTTCCGACTTCCCGGGCGGAACGAAGTGCTCGCGTTAGGCGCTTTTTATCGATCTCCCGCGATCGTCACCTTGCGTTTGTACACCTCCGTGGACCACCGACAATGGAGTCCGTGTGTAGAACAGGCTACTGGGAACCAAGAGTGGTACGTCTACCTGGCGCCCCTGTACAGAATGCGGGCCATTGCTTGGGGCGGCCTTCTCCTCTCAGTCCTTTCTGCCATGAGCACCCGGTTGATGCATTGGTTGGGGTGGAAGCTATGAATCGAGCACAACGCCTGCGTGAAGCACGTGAGAGGTTCATCCAGGAACACATCACCCCGCCCCCGTTTATCCAACGGCTTCCCGTCTTTCTCCAGCCCCTCTTTCTCCTCCCGTATTGGGTGTTCTTCAAACCCAGCGCGTTACGACTTTACATCGATTACTACGTGCTACCTGAGAAACAAAAAGGACGCCTCTCTCTCTTAGGCCTTTGGCGGAGTCTACGAGATTGTCCCAAACTCCGAAGGTTGCTCCTACATACCGTGTTGGCCATCGTGGGGTGGCCCCTGGTAGGGGTTGGTTTGGTCGGCGGTGCCTTATCCCTTTCCCCCTACGCTTCTCTGTGGCATTGGCAAGAGGCCCTGTCAGGTCTGGCAGGGGTCCTGGCATGGGTCCTGGCAGGGGGCCTGGCATGGGTCCTGGCAGAGGTCCTGGCAGAGGTCCTGGCATGGGTCCTGGCAGGGGGCCTGGCAGGGGGCCTGGCA
>JAADDB010000108.1 GCA_013154135.1 Chloroflexota bacterium | reverse complement strand
AGGCACCGATGCCCCTTACCAGGGCAACTCCCGACCTTCCCACGTCAAGAAACGCCCGCTATCCTCCAACGTAACATGCCGGAGCACCCGAACAATCCCCGCGGCGGATTCTTCAGGACTCAACGGAGCCGCGGGGCCGCCCATATCCGTTCGGACCCACCCCGGATGCATGAGAATGACCGGGATCCCCAGGGGCTTCAGTTCAAAGGAGAGCACGCGGCTCAACATGTTCAACGCGGCCTTACTCCCCCGATAGCTGTAATGCCGATCTCCCGCGGCTAACGTGATGGAGCCCATCATGGAGGTCATTTGGCAAATCAAAGGAGAAGAGCTGCGTTCTAACATGGGCAGAAGATGTTTCACCACCATCATGGGGCCAATCGCGTTGACCTGAAAGGAGTGCAAAAGGTTGGACGCCGGGAGGGTCCGGATACTCTCTCCTTCGTAGAGAACACCGGCATTGTTAATCAACCAATCGATGTGGGAGGTTATAGCCTCAAGACTACGCGCAACAACCTGAATCTGCTCCTCATCCGTCACATCTAAAGGCAAAATGACCAGCTGATTTGGAAAACGGGCCTGTAGCTCGTGTAATGACCGAGCTTGTTCAGGTCTACGAGCGGTCGCGATGACGTGTTCCCCCTGTTCCAGGAGATGTCGCGTCAGCGCCAGGCCAATTCCGCGATTCGCGCCGGTAATGAATACGTGTCGCATGGCATCCTCCTCCTAGGCCATGAATCCATTAAGGATGGGGAGCCGGCACAAAGGGAGGCGTCCAGTACTCAAAATCCTCGGGCCGCACCTCAAGCGCGTTAATGACGGTGATAACGCCCTTCTGCCGTCGCGCGATCTCCTCTGCCGCACGTTTCACCTCTTCTGATGGAACCACCCCGGAAAGGGTGACGATGCCGTGCTCGCTGACCACCTCGATGGGGTAACGAGAGGTACGCGGGTCCTCCAGAAGGGCAGCCGTCACCCGGGCCACCACTTCAGTATCCGTGGTCAAGGCATTCTCAACATCAATCACCCCCCGAACACTCCGGGCAAGGCGTTCCGCGTACCACTTGCTTTCCACATCCTTGACCTGACCGCTCAAGTAGACAACGCCATCCCGTACTTCGGCCTGGACTTTGGAAAGATCGTGTTCCGTGGCCTGGGCCAGTTTATCCCGCACCTCGGCTTGAATATCCTCATCCGCACGCGGGATGTAATGCCGCATCTGTTCCAGTTCCTTCTTTGTCACTTTCAGGTATACTCCATCGTCAAGGACACTGCTCACCAGGTGGAAGGGGACAACCACGTGGCGCGGTAAAATGCCCTTGCGCACGATAATGTGTGTGATCTCCCCGGTGCGCTTGTCCACCAACACGTGGTCGATCTCCCCCACCGGTCCATCAATCGCGTAGACCTTGGTCCCCCGGCCGATGACAGGTTGGTCTGGATCGACGCCGATCTTCACCCGCTGACGGATCATGGGTTGGACCATTTCAATGGGGGAACCGTACAAGGAAGCCCAGATGAGGATTTGGGCTCGGGTGTAGTCGATATCCGGCTTGAAGTCCGGAGCAGGGACCTCGAACTCCTCCTCCCGATACTCGGGAAACTGGGATAATTCATCGCTGCGCACTTTAAGCCAAATACGGTCTTCTTCCACCCGCTCCACCGCGTCTACAGGGATTACTCTATCCTTTTTCTGGAGAAAACCCTTTTCCACAATAAGATGGGTCACCCGTTTTGTGTGGGGGTCCAGCACGACCTTGATAAGGCGCCCACACCGGCCATCAGCACAGTACACATCGGCCCCGATCTTGAAGTCGGCCATCATCCTCCTCCTTTCCTCCGCTGAAAGTTGGCTCTAAAGAACTGATCGATTGGCAAAACCCGGTAGCACCTGGGCGTCGGACGGGCCCCTACCACGACGGGACACCACGTCCTCGCCCCGTGCCAGAGAGGAGTTTTGCGTAGTGATAGGCCGCGAGTAGGCCGTCAGACACTCACGCAAAACTGTTCTGTCCAAAGGATGTATCGAATACCAGTATAAGGCAAAGTCCACAAAATGAGCATAAGACAAGTGTTAGAGTTGGAACACCCAACCCACCGTCATCACCTATTCACGCTCCGTGCCATGGAAGAAGCTTCGTTTGGCAGTACCCTCGTTCTCCCCCACCCGAACCCACACGTCCAAAGTGGGGGCGCCCATATCACTAAACCAGGCGATTTGCTCACGCACCAAATCGAACTGGAGAAGATAGTCCCCCGCGCGGGCCGGAGTGTATACGTAAATGGGAACACACCGGGACTGGGTAGGGTACAAAATGGTGTGGAAGGACGCCCGTTCTCCATCCAGCACCAATAGCCTGTTGTCCGAATCCCGCCAATGGTAGCTCAGCTTGGTCGGATGCCAATCCGTAGAACGCCATCCCTGGGAACCCACATTCTGCAAACACACTTTTACCTTGTACACCTCCCCCGCATCCATGCGCGTAGGCCCCTTATACTCCAACCAACGTACGCGATAAAACGCTGCGTCGTATTCCCGACGCAGTGCAGTGATATGCTCCGGATCAAAGGGATAGCCACGGGCCAACAACAGGACGCCATTCTGCCACATCTTGAGGCCAAAGGAAGGATTGTGGATAAGACGATCGACGGTCTCGTAAAAAGCATAAAAGTCGAGGGGCGCGCGCTCCGCGGAAAAATCCAAATCCAAAAGTACCTCTTCGGCCACTTCATCACCTGAAGGGAAAAGGTACAGGTAGCGCCGGTGAGCCACGTGTGGCAGCAAGTTGCTCTGCCCGCTCAGACGCGCAGAAGGGGCTACATGATGCAAAACCGTACGAATGGCCTCGTGGTGAGGGCTCCACGTCCAATAGGCGGACAAGCGAAAATCCCGCCCCAAAGGGAAAGGGCTCATGTAGAAATCCACCAGCAGCGTGGAAAGGAGGACGTAAAGGGCAAAGCCGGTTGCCCAAAGGCGCCGGTTAGGAGGAAACCACGCGCTGAACAGGCCGTGCATCCACCGGATACCGTAGGCCGCCGCGATGAAAAGGAAGGGCAACACAGGGGCGAAGTAGTGAGCTTTGATCGTCCCCTGCCATGCGGATTCAGCCAACAGATTCAAAAAGGCCACAGGAGCAGCAGGCAACAACCAGGCAGGGGCCAACAAGGGGGCTCCCCCCAAAGGTACCAACAGGTCAAACAACGTCTGCAATTTTTCCCGTTCGAGGAAAAGAGATAGCAGGGTTCGAGGGTGGAGCAACACGCCTAAGATGATGGAAAGAGGCCCTCGGCCGTAACGCCCGAACCGTTGACTCAACAATCCCACAGGATCGGGGCCGTATTGGGCTTCCACCCAGGGGACAACCACACGAAAATCCAACCAAAGCCAGAAGGCCGCGAGCAATAGAGTGCCCATCGCCACCCGCCACCGACGTCGCCAAAAGAAGTAAAGGGAAAGCCCCATGGCCACGAACGCCGCGTCAATGCGGCACAGCAGCGCGCCGAACAGGAAAAGGAAGTAAAGGCGCCAACGTCGCTGGAGCGCGTAGAACACCGCGAATGAGAGGAAAAAAGGCATGAGCGCAGAGGGATGAAAATCGGCCATCATCACATAGTGCAGCGGTAAGTATGCCAGGTAGGCCATGCTGAGGAACAAGGCCGGCCAGTGGGAACGCAAGACGTGACGCGTGATGTGATAGAGAGGCCAAGCCGCGAGGCCCAACGCCAAGGCTTGCAGGAGGACAAGGAACAGAGGCGTTGGAAACAGACGATATAGCGGGGCTATGATGAGGAAAATGAGCTCCAGCTTGCCAGAGGCCAAACGGTTGGAAAGAGGTGGAGCCGCCACGTACGTCTCAAACAAGGGTGTGTACTCAAAAAGGCGGCCGTGGGCCGTGTTCCACGCAGCCTGAGCCATCGTAGCCATGTCCAAAGCATGACTGTTATAACTCAAGTGGCGAGCGCTTGCCAGACCACCGAACACAAAGATGAAAAGGCCCATCAGGGCCCAGAGGGAACGGGGGTGGCGCCGGTAAAAGATACTGGCGGGGGGAAACCAAGGAGTCACCTGGACGGCCAGAGTCAGGGCCAAAGGCGGGATAAACAGATACGTCCACACCGAGCTACCGGGGTTGGTGCCCAAGGGATGCCACGTGTAGCGGAGTAGAGTTACCGGCGTGAGAAGGAGCAACAGGTACGGCAACCCCTGCTGCCAAAAGGCCGTACGTGGCCACGTGTTCAAGCGAATGCGTCCCCAAACGCCCCAGAGCCATAGAAGGGGACCAAGAACCCCGGCGCCGAACACATACCACCACAAGCGGACGCGGAAATAGCGATACACGTACAAACCTTGCCACCAATCCCAGAACCAGCCGGGATAATCTCTATCCCATAATACAAACCCCAAAGCAAGGGACCCCAACGTGACCACCAGTAGCATGGATAAAAATGATGCCCGGTCGCGACGGTCCATCCCTTATGCCTCCCTCCGATTGCCCCATTTGTACCCGCGCCCGTACAAAGGCAGAAGCTCTACCCATAATAGTACCACATGCCCGCCCAAACTCCACACAAACCCACAGATCGGTGTCCTCACAAAGGGCCAAGGCAGTTTGTTCAAATCCTCGCCCTTTGCTAGACTGAAGACAGTGGAATCGGATACCCAGAAGGAGAGTATTACCGTGCGAGGATGGGTCAAACAACTACTGGGCAAAAAGGCAACAGAAGGGGGAAACACCGTCATTGTGGTGTCGGGGTTACCCCGTTCTGGCACTTCCATGATGATGAAAATGTTAGAAGCAGGCGGAATTCCCCTGCTCACGGATCACATTCGGACACCGGATGAGGATAACCCCAAGGGGTACTACGAATTCGAGCGAGTCAAACAACTACCCAAAGGGGACACGGCCTGGCTGGAGCAGGCTCGTGGGAAGGCCGTCAAAATCATCTCCGCGTTGCTGGAGCACCTTCCCTCGGAGTACACCTACCAAATCATCTTCATGCGCCGAGATCTCCGGGAAATCATCGCCTCCCAACGCAAAATGCTCATCCGGCGTGGCGAGGATCCGGACCAGGTGGACGAAGAGGAACTTTACCGTCTTTTCAACAAACATCTCCGGCATATCCGCCGCTGGCTCAGCCAACAACCGAACATCCGTGTCCTGGAGATCCCCTACAACGCGCTACTGCAGGATCCCGAGCCATACGTGCGCCAGATCAACGCGTTCTTGGGGGGACACCTGGACGAAAAAGCCATGGCGCAGGTCATCGACCCGACATTATACCGTAACCGGTTTGCCACCTCCGCCGTCCAACCCGATTGATGGCATGAAGAGGGATGATTTTGCCCGATCCGACAAACAGCGTATACTGGCACTGATGTGCTGAGGACATTTTTGCACTTTGTCGTCAATGATGTGCAGAAGAGAAAACCGTCCTGATTAGGCGTGGAGCGTTCAATGAGTGAAGTCTTGCAGCAATTGTGGCAAACAATCCAGGAACGGAAACAACATCCTACTCCCAACTCTTATACCGCAAGTCTGTTTGCGAAGGGGGAACAGGAAATCCTGAAGAAAATCGGCGAAGAGGCCGTTGAGGTCATTGTGGCCGGGCTGAGGGAGGGCAATGAGCGCCTGATTTACGAGACGGCCGATCTCCTGTATCATCTGATGGTCCTGTTGGCGGCACGGGACCTTACTTGGGAAGATGTGGAGCAAGAGCTCGCACGTCGCTTTAAACCATAAACGTAGGGATGGTTCATCATGGCAGAAGAAGCGAAGAACACACGTCCCCGTTTTTCCATTATTGCTCCAGCTTTCAACGAAGAAGAGGTGCTCCCAGAGTTCTACCGGCGCATCAAAGAGGTGATGGACCAACTCGGGGAGCCCTGGGAACTCATCCTCATCAACGACGGCAGCCGTGACAACACCCTGGCCGTCATGAAGGAACTCCACGCCCAAGACCCGCGGGTGAAAATCGTCTCCTTCTCGCGCAACTTTGGTCACCAATTGGCCATTACCGCAGGCTTGGACTACGCAGAAGGCGATGCCGTCATCATCATCGACGCGGACTTGCAGGATCCCCCTGAGGTGATCCCTGACCTGATTGAGAAGTGGAAAGAGGGATACGATGTGGTCTACGCGGTGCGCAAGGAGCGCAAGGGGGAATCCAAGTTCAAGGAGTGGACGGCCAAACTCTTCTACCGTTTGATCTATCGCATCACCGACGTGGACATCCCCAAGGACACGGGGGATTTCCGCTTGATGGACCGGAAAGTGGTGCAGACCCTGCGCACGATGCGGGAAAGGAACCGGTTCATGCGCGGCCTGTCCGTGTGGGTGGGCTTCAAACAGACGGGTGTGTTCTACGTGAGGGAACCTCGTTTTGCCGGAGAGACCAAATATCCATTGCGCAAGATGCTCAAATTCGCGCTCGATGCCATCACCTCCTTCTCCTACGTGCCCCTGCAATTAGCCACCTACGTGGGCTTCATTATCGCGTTCATCAGCTTGATCGCCACCCTCGTGGCCGTTTACTTGCGTCTGACCACAGGTCGGGCCCTTCTGGGACAGGCGACCACGTTAGTAGCCGTCCTCTTCCTGGGAGGCATCCAACTCATCTTCTTGGGCATTATCGGCGAATACCTGGGACGAATCTACGATGAAGTCAAAGCACGTCCCCTTTACGTTGTGGCAGAGACGTGGGGGTTTGGGGAAGAAAAAGCCGGCCCCCGAGTCCGCAGCGTCCAAAAAACCACATCGGTACAGGGTGAAAACGCATGACGTCAACAGGAAATAGCGGTTGGACTCGTGAACGTTATTACCTGTTCATGGGGCTCCTCTTTTTCGTTGGCCTATCCTGGATTGTGGGGACACGAGTCCCCTCGGCCGAACGTCAAAAGCCAACCACAGCCGCGCCCCGCCCGGGCTTTCTCGCGCCTGATTTTGAGCTCCCCACGCTGGACGGACGGATGGTCAAACTGTCCGATTACCGCGGCCACCATGTTGTGCTGAACTTCTGGGCCACATGGTGTCCTCCCTGCAAGGCGGAAATGCCGGCCATTGTGAAGGAATACAACCGATACAAGGGAGAAGGGCTTGTTGTCCTGGCCATCGACCAGGCAGAGTCGCCCGAGAAGGTAAGGGCTTTTGTAGAAGCCCATGGGATGACGTTCCCTGTTCTCCTGGATGAGAAGATGCGAGTGGCGGACGTATATCGCATCCGTTCCTTGCCGACCACCTATTTCATCACGCCCGATGGCACCATCATCGACAAAGTCGAAGGGATGATGAACGAAGCCATGGTGCGTTCCCGATTCCAACACCTGATGGAGAGCCGGTAAGATGTTGCCCACCATACCGTTAGGTCCTTTGGCCCTACCCACCAAGCCCTTCCTGCTTGTCCTGGGGTTTTACTTTGTCCTCTGGTTGGGGAGTAAAAGTGCGGAGAGTTTGGGAATTGACGGGGATCACGTGTGGAACTGGGGTTTGATTAGCGCGGGGGCAGGACTGGTGCTGGGACGAATCGCTTACGCGCTGCGCTATCCCCAAGCGTACATCCAGTCCCCCCTTTCCCTTTTCAGCCTTCGCCTAAGCGCCTTCATCCCGGAGGTCGCGTTTGTGGGCGGTCTACTCGTTGGCTACATGTACCTCCGTTGGAAGCGGATCCCTTTGGGGCCCTTTGTGGACGCGATCGTACCCGGTTTGGCATTTGGCTGGGCCCTGTACGCGCTGGCTAATTTCTTGGCGGGGGATGCGTATGGACGCGTGACCCAACTCCCTTGGGCTGTGGAGATGTGGGGAGAGCTGCGACATCCGGTTCAGCTGTATGAGATGGTGGCGGCCCTTCTCACGGTCATATGGCTTTTCGCCAAGCCAGCGCCCAGGGGAAAGGGACTATGGGGATGGCGCTTCCTTTTGGCTTTCAGTTTAGCCCAACTTTTCCTGGGGGCATTCCGCGGAGACAGCGCGACGATGCTGGATGGATACAGGATATCCCAGATTATGGGGTTAGGGGGGGCGCTTATAGCCCTGTGGGGACTTTCCCGGCATGCTCCTTCGGCCAGGGAAGCGCAATAGAAGGGTGGTCGTGCACCCCCCGTCGAGACCACCCTCGGCGCCTTACCCGGCCAGCCAGCTCCGGCCAGGCGCCCCCGCGTCGCCCGAGCGACACCACTTAGGGCTGCTTCCTCCCGGACCTGACCCGGTTCGTGGCTGCTCGCCGCGCGGGACCCAGCCATCAACGCCGCTTAGCCGGGCAGACACGCCGAGCATGGCCCCTCGGGGGGGAATTCGGCCCCGCTATGGCGGATTGCGGGTACAGGGCACCGCCAGCTCCCCGCCTAGCACGACCAAGAGAGAAGTTTACATTTACCCCGCTTTCTTGTCAAATACTCACTCGGCTGAAAAACTCGGTCGTACCCCGGCGGCGGACGGGCCAGGGAGTAATGAGTAACGATTAACGATTAAAGGGCTGAATGCCGAGTTGGCCCTTCGATGCGGGCTGGCGTAGGAAAGTTCCCGTTGGCCGCGGGCGGGTCCGCACCCCGGCGGAATGCCCACGGTCTCACCCCGTGCCAAGTATGTGTTTTTGGTGGGTGCGGGCCGGGCGAAGCCCGCCCACCACGCACACAAAACTCTTACTATGCACGGGGCGAGAACGTGGGCATCCCGCCAAAGCACGGCCCCGTCCGCCGCCGAGATACGACGGAGTTTTTCAGCCGAGTGAGTATTTGACAAGAAAGCGGGGTAAATATAAAATTCTCCCTTGGTCGTGCTAGGCGGGGAGCTGGCGGTGCCCTGTACCCGCAATCCGC
>JAADDB010000188.1 GCA_013154135.1 Chloroflexota bacterium | reverse complement strand
CCCCGCGGAGGTGCGGACCCGTCCGCCGCCAAGGTGCTACAAAATCTGTCAGCCGAGCCAACCGTTCACGATTGACGCGCATGAAGAAGGGAACCCGGCCGAAGGTTAAGCTCATCTGGAACAGGCCGACTCGGTTCCCCACATATACCCAACACCTATGAAGGGGGAACGCAACGGGACCGTATGTCAACTCGATCGACGCATTCATCCGCCCCGGTACGCATCACATATGTCTCGCGAGTTCGCCTGAACCCGTATGTGCGCCTCCTGGCCCGAGGAGTCAAACACGTCCTGCCCGCCGCGGACATCCGACACTCCCATTTCCTCAGCCTTCCCTGGCTCCTGCGGCATCTTGGGCAAGTGGACCTCCTCCACATCCACTGGATCGAATACCTGTATCGAGCCCCTAAGGCCTGGCAACGCCGCAAAGGGTTCCTCTCCGTGGCTGCTGCCCTGATCCTGGCCCGCTTGCGGGGCATCCGCATCGTCTACACCGTCCACAACCTGAACCAACACGAAGGCCGCTCACCCATCCTGAACGAGTTGGCCAACCACCTCATCTTCCGCTTAGCCCACGCGGTTCACGTGCACGACGCGTGGGTGGCTCAACTCGTCGCCCAACGCTATCACCGCCGGGAAGGAGTCGTCGTCATCCCCCACGGCAGCTACATCGGAGCTTACCCCGATACCACGGATCGGGAGGGCGCGCGGGCGTTTCTGCAGGCCAAAGGGATTCCCGTGCGCGAGGACGGATTTCTCTTCCTCTTCCTGGGGCAGGTGCGCCCCTACAAAGGGCTGGAGACGTTAATCGCCGCTTTCCGGAACGTGGCTGCACCTCACGCCCAGCTGCTCATCGTGGGGAAGGCCGAAGACCCCTCCTACGCGGAGGAGATCCGGCGCCTCATCCGGGGGGACGACCGGATTATCACGCATCTCACATACGTGGCCGATGAGGAGTTGCAGTACTTCTTCCGGGCCGCGGATGTGTGTGTGTTCCCCTACCGTCGCATCACCACATCGGGGGCCGCGTTGTTGGCCTTCTCCTTTGGTTGTCCCATCATCGCCCCCGCGTTGGGCCCTTTCCGGGAGTTGGCCGCGGGCGGCCGTGGGTTGTTGTACCCGCCGGGCGACGCGGCCCGTCTGGCGCAACGGCTGCAGGACGCGGTGGACGGTGCGTTGGACCGGGCTCGGGACGCGGTTCTGGCCTATGCTCGCTCCCTCAACTGGTCCACCCTGGGGCGGGAACACGTCCACACGTACGAGCGGGTCCTTTGTCGTCCCCTGGCGCCTGACCCGGAGCCTTCCCCGCTCCCCCCTCTGGTCTGCGCGGGGCGCGATCCCTGGGAGGGCCCATGGCGCAACCGGCATCAGATCATGAGCCGGCTGAGTCGTCACACGCCCATCCTGTACGTGGAACCTCGGCCCTACGTGCGTCGGGTGGTGCGGGAGCCCTTGCGTCATCGGTGGTGGCCGCGGGCCTATCAGCCATCGGCCCGCTTTCCCGACTTACGGGTCGTGGAACTGCCCGCGTGGGCCGCGCGGAGCGGTCGGGGCAGGGCCTTGCCCGACGGGTTGGCCCGCCGGATCGTCCGCGGGGAGCTGGGAAAGCTCGCGCGCTGCGCGCCATCCCTCTTGCATTTGACTTCCCCCGCCCGGGGGGAACCCCCATCCCCCATCCTCTGGTTGACGTCCCCGGATCAGGGGGATTGGTTGGACCTCCTTCCCCACCGGGTGGCCATCTACCACGTGGTGGACGATTACACCGCGTACGAGGCGGATTATGCCTCTCCCGAGCGGCTGCGCTACGTGCAGGAGCAGCACCGGGCCCTTTTGCGACGGGTGGACGCGGTGATCTGCACCCATCCGGGGCTGGTGGAGCAAGTGCGTCCCTACAACGAGCGGGCTTATCTGGTACCCAACGGGGTGGACTGGCCCTTGTACGAGCGCGCGTTGGCATGTCCCTATTTGCCCCCCGATGTGGAGGACATCCCCCATCCGCGGTTGGGATATGTGGGAGTGCTCAACGACAAAATCGACATCCCTCTGCTCCGTCGCCTTGTCGATGCCATGCCGGAAGTTCATTTGGTACTGGTCGGGCCGGACGAGCTCCGCCATTATCGGGAGGACGCGGCCCTGCTGGAACATCCCCGGGTGCACCGGTTGGGATTCCGCTCGCCGGAGGAGTTGCCTCTGTACATTCGGGGGTTGGACGTGGCCCTCATGCCGTACCGGTTGAACCGATGGACCGCGTTCATTGACCCGTTGAAATTGTACGAGTACATGGCCGTGGGTTTGCCTGTGGTAGCCACGCCCATCCCCGCGGTCGAGCGGGTGCGGGACTTGGTGTACGTGTGGGAAGGGGATGTGGGCGTGGTGGAGCGGGCGTTGCAGGAGGATGACCCCGCGCGGCGGGAGCGGCGCCGTGCCTTTGCTCGGGCGAACAGTTGGGAAAATCGCGTCCAGCAGATTTTGCGGATTTTGCAAGAATTGCGGGTGAACAACGGGTGAGAATTCGGCCCGTCGTCCCTTCCACTACCCAATCCACAGGGCAAACGCGTAGACCAGGGGGATGACAAAGAGGAGACTGTCCAGCCGGTCGAATGCTCCTCCGTGTCCGGGGATCAAGTGGCCGGAATCCTTGACCCCGCACTGTCGCTTGAACATGGATTCTGCCAGATCCCCAAAGGGTGCGGCCGTGGAAACCAGGGCCCCCAGGAGCAGCGCGTGGGTCAGGGAAAGGTGGGGGAGCAGGAGGTGCGCGATGGGCCACGCGGCCAGCGTCCCCACGACCCATCCACCGATGGCCCCTTCGACGCTTTTCTTGGGACTGAGTCGGGGCGCGAGCGGATGGCGTTTCTCCCCCAGGCTGAGCCCCACAAAATACGCGGCCGAATCCGTGATCCACGTGAGCAGCAGCCCGGTCAGCACCCAGGGGAACCCTTGGGGCAAGTTGCGGAGGAGGATGCCGTAGCGCATCAGCCCACCGATGTAGACCCCCACCGCGAGGGTTATTGCCCAATCCGTCGCGGCCATCTTCCCCGCGTGATAGCGGATGAGAGCCCAACTCAGGGTGAGCAACACCCAGCCGGTGAGGAGGGGAAAAGCGTAATCCCGGTCCTTCTCGAACATGGCGGAAGTGATGAGGAGGAGGATGAGGAGAAGGCCCCAGACCTTGGCCGGACGGTGGGCGCCGCATTCCCTTCGGGAGAGCATGGTATAGGCTTCGTAACCTGCCAGCAGTCCGAACAAAGTGACCAGGGCGGTAAACCACCAGCCTCCCAGGTAGAGGAAGAGCCCGGCAATCGGGATCAGGATGGCCGCACTGAGCACACGTTGTTTGAGCATGAGCTTGGTCATCCGCTACTGGAGTCGGGCAGGCGGCCGAAGCGTCGTTCTCGGGATGCATAATCCCGGATGGCCTTCATCAACTCCTGGCGGTCGAAATCGGGCCAGTACGCGGGTGTCACATAAAACTCCGCGTACGCCGCCTGCCAGATGAGGAAGTTGGACAACCGGTACTCCCCCGACGTCCGGATAATGAGGTCCGGGTCGGGCAATCCGGCGGTGTAGAGGTGCGCACTGAACACCTCCTCGTCGATCTCCTCTGGGGGGATGCCCTCTCGCACAATGGCCCGCACCGCGTCCAAGATCTCCGCCCGTCCGCCGTAATTGAAGGCCACGTTGAGGATAATGCGATTGTTGTCCTTTGTCCGTTCCACCGCCTCCTCAATACGCCGTCGGAGTCGGGGCATGACCCCTTCCAACCGCCCGCAGTGTCGGATTTGGACCCCTTCCTCGTCCAGCTCCTTGAGCTGCTTGTGGATGGAGAGGCTGAGCAACCTCATGAGCCCTTCCACTTCTCGGGGAGGACGTTGCCAGTTCTCGGTGGAGAACGCGTAGATCGTCAACACCTCGACGCCGAAGTCGCGACATGCTTCCAGTACCCGCCGGATGTTCTGGGTTCCCGCGCGATGCCCGGCCAAGCGGGGGAGTCCCCGGGCTTTTGCCCAGCGGCCGTTGCCGTCCATGATGATCCCGATGTGCCGGGGAATCCGCTCGGGGGGGACGCCCAGCTCGGCCAGAGCGTCTGGATCGGGCCGGGTGACAATGGTGGGCTTGGCCACCTGTTGCAAGACCATGCGGTATGTACCTCCTGCCTGTGACGTGACGGCGGGCTGTTGTGTGAAGAGGGGGTGGCTCTTTCACGGCCTTGGGCAGTGAAAAGGCCACCCCTCATGGTCTCCACCGGAACGGTGAGGATTCACACTTCCATGATTTCTTCTTCTTTCCGCTCGCCGAGTTCGTTGATCCGCTCGATGTGTTCCTTAGTCATCTCATCCACGCGGTCCACCAGCCGGTGGTACTCGTCCTCGGAGATCATCTTCTCCTTTTCCAGGTCGCGCAAATCCGCGATGGCATCCCGCCGGATGTTCCGGACAGCGATGCGGGCTTCCTCCACCCGTTTGTGCACCAGACGTACCAAATCCCGGCGGCGTTCCTCGGTCAGGGGGGGCAACACCAGCCGGATGACTTGTCCGTCGTTGTTGGGGTTCACCCCCAGGTCCGATGTGAGGATGGCCCGCTCGATCATCCCCATGCTGTTCGGGTCAAACGGCCGGATGACCAGCATCCGGGGTTCGGGCGCGGTGATGGATGCCAGCTGCATCAAAGGCGTGGGCGTGCCGTAGTAATCCACCGGCAGTTTCTCCACCAGCGCGGGGGATGCACGACCACTCCGGATGGATGCCAGATCATCGCGCAGCACTTCGACGGCCTTGTCCATGCGCTGCCGCGCGTCATGTAGGATTTCTCGAACCAACCCGTCTTCCATGGATTTCACCTCCTCCTCTGGAGTTGCTGGGCTTTGGACAAACGACCCCGGCGGGTGAACAGGATGCCGCCGCACCTCGGCCGCGGACGGGGCCACGCCTCCGCGGGGCGCCCACGTCCTCGCCCCGTGCCAAAAGGGTGTCTTCGGTGGGTGCCGGTCGGGCATCCACCAAAACAGTGGGTTTCGGAGGTGGGGATTGGGCAGAGCATGCCCCTTTCCCCTTTTCCGAGCCACCATATTTTGTCTAAAGTCCAATGGAGTTATCCCATTTTACCCTAAAGGGTGAGGGGGGGCAAGGGGATACGATGTTGGGAGTCGTGAGGGAAGGGGATGAGTAATGACTAAGGGGAGGCTGGAGGGCAAGGTTGGCGGAGTTTGTAACGAGGAAGGGGACTACATGCCGAAACTCTTCGTATTTTGTCCGTCGATGAGGAGGGCGGGTAAAATGCGGACATCCGAATTCAAAAGGTGGACGGATGCGTCGGCTGTACATCCTAGTTGCTTTCATCTTGCTCATAGCGCTCATCTCCCTGCCCTTCGCCTCATCCCGCGTGCGTGCCTACCTGTTCGAGTGGACGGGCGAGGAGGAGCCTCTGGCCCAGGTCAAAGGGCTTATGGACCTCACCGCGGACCAAGTGCGTCCCCCTTTGCGGCTGGGCACCGACCGGTTCATCCCCCACGCGGACGTGAACCCCTTTGGCGTCAACGTCTTCCTGGAACAGGAAGTGGAACCGGAAAAGCGAGAACAGGCAGTCCGCATGGCCGCGGCCGCGGGCTTCCACTGGCTGCGCCAGGAATTCCCCTGGGAGGATATCGAGATCAGCGGGAAGGGGGATTTCTGGGACCACAAGTGGAATCACTCCGCGTGGGAGAAATACGACCACATCGTCTCCCTGGCCGAGAAGTACAACATGGAACTCATCGTCCGCCTCTCCAACCCCCCGGCCTGGTCCCGAGCCCGGGGCAATGAAGTGGGCCCCTACGCGCCTCCGGATAACTTGGAGGATTTCGGCGATTTCGTCTACACCGTGGTGTCCCGCTACAAGGGACGAGTTCGTTACTATCAGATATGGAACGAACCCAACATCTACCCCGAATGGGGCGAACAACCCGTGAACCCGGAAGCTTACACCGAACTCCTGAAAGTGGCTGCCACCCGGGCCCGGGAAGCGGACCCCAACGTGATCATCCTCAGCGGTGCCCTGGCTGCCAACATCGAATATGGCCCGCGCAACATGAGCGACACCCTCTTCCTCCAACGCATGTACGACGCGGGCGCGGCACCTTACTTCGACATCATGTCCGTCCAGGGATACGGCCTGTGGTCTGGCCCCACCGACCGGCGCCTGAACCCCCGGGTCATCAACTTCTCCCGCCCCATGCTCATCCGGGATGTGATGGTGCGCAACGGGGACGCGGACAAGCCCATCTGGATCAGCGAAATGAACTGGAACGCGGCCCCACCCGACGTCCCGGCCGTGTACGGCCGCGTGGATGAGGAAACTCAGGCCCGTTACCTGGTGCGCGCGTACGAGCGCATTCGCCAGGAATGGCCCTGGTTGGGCGTGGCCAACGTCTGGTACCTCAAACGTCCCGACGACCGGTGGGAGAAGGAGCGAAAACCCGAGGCCTACTTCCGCCTCCTCACCCCCGACTTCCGGCCCTTGCCCGCGTACACCCGCTTGAAAGAGTACATGCATCGTCCCCCCTACATGGGGCGGGGCCATCACGACCAGGACCATTGGGCAGTCACGTACGATGCGACCTGGACTCGCGTGCCGGACGAGCGGGCCATCCTCGGTTCCTACCGGCACAGTCGGACCGTTGGGGCTCGCGTGCGGGTGCCCTTTGTGGGCACGGGCCTGGCCGTTCACTTCATCGGAGTGCCCACGGCCGGGCGTTTGGGCATTCGGGTGGATGGGGTGCAAAAGCGGGCATTGCCCCTTTACCGCACGGAGCGCACGTACGAGCAGATGTTGCCCGTGGCCGCGGGCCTGGATTACGGATATCACGAGGTGATCCTCAGCGTGGCCGGCACCCCTCAGGGGAGCGACGTCCTCATCGACGGCTTTACCGTCTTCGCCCCGCCGCCCCCACCCCCGCGGGTGACCCCTTCCTTCCTCCTCTTCCTCTTGGGCACGGGGTTGACATTGCGGGTGGGAAAGGCCTTACGCACATCTAAAAACCGGGAGAATGGAGCATGAGAATCACGGTCATCGGCGCGGGCGCGATTGGGACCCTGGTCGCCACCCATTTGGCGCGGGCAGGAGTGGACGTTTTCCTCGTGGTGCGGGATGTGTATGTCAGCCAGTGGGAAGGGCGGGAACTGCGGGTGGATGTTCCGGGGGAGCTCCCTCGGGTGGCGAATGTAGCCGTGCGTCCCGAAGGGGAAGCGCCCCTTTCGGTCGGGGAGACCGATGGCATTCTGGTGACGGTCAAGGCCTATGATACGGCCCCTCTGGCCGAGCGGCTGAGGTCCCACCCGTCCCCTGCACGGGTGTTGACGTTGCAGAACGGCGTGGGGAACGAGGAGGCGTTTGCCCAGGCCGTGGGGGAGGAGCGGGTTTTCAGCGCCGCGTTGACCACACCGGTGCAGGTGTTGGAACCCGGTCACGTGCGGGTGACGCGGAAGTCCTTCAAGATGGGACTGGCTCCGGTGCAGCTCAACGGGGAGTCCCAAGAGTGGCTCACTCAAGTGGCACGAGCTTTTTCTTCGCAGGGATTTCAGGTGCGCGTGCACGGGGATTATCGGGCGTTGAAGTGGAGCAAGTTGCTCATGAACATCACCGCGAACGCGCAGGCCGCGCTGTTGGGATGGCCTCCGGCCCGGGTGTTTGCTCACCCCGTGGCCGGAACCCTGGAAGTCCACGCGTGGAAGGAGGCCTTGGCTGTGATGGATCGCCTGGGCGTGCGTCCCATCCCCTGTGGGGGATATCCGTTGCCTCTGGTGACCCCGTTCATCCGGGCTCTCCCCGCGCGGTGGCTTCGACCCCTGATGGGTCGCTTCGCGGGAAAAGGCCGGGGGGAGAAGATGCCATCCGTCTTCTTGGACCTGGCACGCGGTCGCAAGCGCACCGAGGTTCCCTGGCTGAACGGGGCCGTGGCCCGCTGGGGGGAACAGGTGGGCCTTGCTACCCCTGTCAACCGGACGTTGGACCGGTTGGTGGACCGGGTGGCGCGGGGGGATTTGCCCTGGGCGGTTGTGCGGGATCGGCCGGAATTCATCGCGACGCACGTGGAGGCTGCTCGTGAGGGGGGATAGGAGAGTTTGGGGGTACGCACTTGTCCTCCTGGCCGCCTTGTGTTGGGCGAGCATCGGGATCTTCTACACCGTCGCGGTGCGGGATTTCGGCCTTTCGCCCCTGACCGTCGCGGCGTACCGCGCGCTGTTGGCCGGACTCATCCTCGGCGTTTTCCTGCTCTTCCGGGGCGTGGACGCCTTTCTCCTTCAGGTCCGACATGTGCCCTTGTTCGTGGGGTACGTTCTGTTCGGCATTGTGGCCTTTTACGCGGTCTACGTGTACGCCATTGCTCTGGTGGGAATGGCGGTGGCCGCGGTGTTGTTGTACACCGCGCCCGCGTGGGTGGCGCTCATTGCCTGGCTTTTCCTGGGGGAACCCATCACGCGGCGGGTGATGGGAGCCCTGGTTCTCACGTGGATCGGGGTCATCCTGGTGGCCCAGGCGTATGATCTCGGCCATGTGCGGGTGAACGCGTGGGGTCTGGCCGCGGGGTTGCTCTCAGGTCTGACCTATGGACTGTACAGCGTGTTCCAGAAGGTTGCGGTCCGCCACTACCGCCCCTGGACCGTCCAGTGGTACGGGCTTTTTCTGGGGGGCATCCTGTTGGCCCTGATCCAGCCGGGGGATTTGTGGGCTCCCTTGCGGGAGCAGGAGCTCTGGTGGTGGCTTTTGGGGCTAGCTCTCATCCCCACCTTGGGCGGTGGTCTGGCGTACAGTATCGGTGTCCAGTGGATTCCGGTGAGTGTGGCCAG
>JAADDB010000082.1 GCA_013154135.1 Chloroflexota bacterium | reverse complement strand
AGTAACGCCGATTGACCGACGACAATGCTTCTGAGATAGGCGTTCGTTGACCGCTTACCCGAAGAGAACAGTTTTGTGTGCGTGGTGGGCGGGCGAAGCCCGGCCTGCACCCACCAAAAACAGTCTGAGATGAGGAAAAAGGGGAGCCCTATCCCTTTCCTATACCTCTTCTTTCGAGTTGTTACGTTTTGTCCGAATGTCCAATTATGGCTTGGCTGAACAAACTCCATAGCACCTCGACGGCGGACGGGGCCGCACCTGGGCGGGGCGCCCATGTTCTCGTCCCGTGCACACAAAACTGTTCTCTTCGGGTAAGCGGTCAACGAACGCCTATCTCAGAAGCATTGTCGTCGGTCAATCGGCGTTACTCGTTAGAAACGAGAGCCAACGTTGACAGACTTCTGCAGGTCCCTTACAATCTCTAGCAGTGGGTTTCGCCGATCCACAGGCCTGCATGATGTCGGAACCCCAGCACATCCACAGAGGGAGAGAAGGGTGAGTTCCATCCGGGTGCTACACTTTGCCGACCTTCACTTGGGCATGGAGAACTACGGTCACATCGACCCGGCCACCGGCCTATCCTCCCGCCTTGTGGACTACCTGCGCGCGTTCGACGCACTGGTGGACCACGCGCTTCAGGGAGACGTGGATTTGGTCCTCTTCGCGGGGGACGCGTTCAAGAACCGGGACCCCTCTCCCACCCACGAGCGGGAATTTGCCCGGCGCATCCGGCGGCTTTCCGAGCACGTGCCCGTCTTCCTCCTGGTGGGCAATCACGATGTGCCCAACGCGGCCGGTCGGGCCCATGCCCTGGAGATCTACGACACCCTGGATGTGCCCAACGTCTACGTGGCCCGGACTCCGGGACTCTTCCGGATTCCCACCAAGCGAGGGGTCGTCCAAGTCCTCGCTCTCCCCTGGATTGTGCGTTCCACCTTCCTCCGTCGGGAAGAAGTGCGGGGGCTGAGCTTGCAAGAAGTGCAACAGCGCATGTTAGAACGGCTCTACACCGTCGCGGCCCGCCTGTTGGACGAGGCCGATGAGCAACATCCCCTCGTCATCGCGGCCCATGCCACCGTCCAGGGGGCCACCTACGGCTCCGAGCGGAGCGTCATGTTGGGGCAGGACCTGATCCTCCCGCCCCACCTCTTCCGGCATCCCAAAGTGGCCTACGGCGCGCTGGGGCACATCCACAAGCACCAACAAGTCCTTTCCGACCCGCCGGTAGTCTACAGCGGCAGCCTGGAGCGCATTGATTTTGGTGAGGAAAAGGAAGTGAAAGGATTTGTGGATGTCACCCTGCGGCGGAACAAGGGCGGGGCATGGGCGGCCCAGTGGGAATTCCACCCCTTGCCCACGCGGCCCTTTGTCACCGTTGAAGTGGAAGCCTATGGCGAAGAGATCACCGACCGGATTCTCCAGGCCCTGGCCGAACGTGACATCACCGACGCGGTGGTGCGTCTCATCATCCACACCGACGCGATGAGCGAACCGTATCTTGACGACAAGCGCATCCGTCTCGCTCTACAGGACGCATTTTACGTGGCCGCGTTGCAGAAGGACATCAAACGCCCGGTGCGATTGCGGTTGGGGCAGGAGGACGGGGTAGAAGCCCTGGGGCCTTTGGACCTCCTGCGGCGTTACTTCCAATCCCTGGACGAGCCGCCGGACCGCATTGACACCCTGCTCCAATTTGCAGAACGCATCCTGGCCGACGTACCCTAAAGAAGACCCGTGAACCCTGGCAGGCGGGCCCAGGGCTCTCATCGCCTTCGAACATCGGATTGGACTTTGGACAAGATGTGGCGGCCTGGAGAGGAATCGTGTTTGCCGGCCAGGGCCCTTTGTCCAAAGTCCAGACATTGGACGGGTGAAGCAGATAAAGGGGGACGAAATGTCACCGTTGACCATCCGCTTGGCGGAATACTCCCGTGAAGGGGGGCAAGAACAAAAGAGGGGGTACAACGCGCGCATGGTTGTTCCCCCGCCCGGGTCACCCGAGGCGAGGAAAGGCATCCTCGTCATCCACTTAGACCTCCTGGGGCCGACCCGGCACCTGAACCGGCACCTGCGCCATCTTCTGAACATCATCCAAAGCACCTACTACACCACGCCCGGCACCATCCGGAGCACCCTGGAATACGCGATCCAGGAAGCCCATCGCACCCTCCTGGACATCAACAAAACCATCGAGGATGAAAAGGACCACTACCTGTGCAACGCCTCCTGTCTCGTCCTCCACGAGGACGACGTCTACCTGGCCCAAGTGGGGGCCATGACCGCGTGTGTCCGTTTGCCCGACAAACTCCGCTGGATCTCCCCCCTCATGGACGAATCGGACACACCTTACCCCTTGGGCATGGAACGGCCCATCCGGACCTACATCACCCACATCCCCGCGGTGCAGCCCGGCACCACCTTCATCCTCCTGGATTCGGGCTGGTTGAACCAGATCGAGGTGGAGAGCTTCCGCCGCGCGTTGCAGATGCAGGACCTGGATGCCATGCTCCGGGAATTGGCCCGGGATGTGGATTCCCCCCACCTCTCCGCGCTCGCCCTGCGCGTGGAGGAAGAAGAGGAAACCGCCCGTGGTGAGCGGGAGGAACGGGAAGGCGAGGGCGAATCCTTCACCCAGAAACTGGCGGAACACGTGCGCACGGTCACCGAACGGCTCCTCCCTGAAGAGGAGGACGTGGAGGAAATGGAAGAGGAGTTCACCATGCCCGAACCTCCGCCCGTGCGCACCCCACGGGCTTGGCCCTTCCGCCGACGGCCCGTTTCCCTCCCCTCCCTGCCCTGGAAACGCCTTCTGTGGGGACTGGTCGTCCTCATCCCCTTGTTGGCCCTCCTCATCGCGGCCGGTGTGTGGTGGCATCACGGCCGTCAGCAAGAACAACTCTACCAGAGTGCCCTCACCCAGGCCGCGGCCGCGTTGCAGAAGGCTTCGGCCACGGATGACCAGGAACTGGCCCGGCAGTACATCCACCAGGCCGAACTCGCCATCCGCCAGGCCGAGGAAATCCACCCCGGGACCGAGGAGATCGAGCGGCTCAAGGAGAGCCTGCGCAACAGCCGCCTGCGTGTGGAGCGGATCATCCCCCTCTACGTCATGTGGCCCTTGGCCGAACTCCCGTCCGGCGATTGGACCCGAGTTATCGTCCACGAGCAGGACATCTTCCTCCTCGACCGGGAAGGGGATCGGGTGGTGCGTTACACCCTGGACGACACGGGAAAGCACCTGCAGAAGAAGGACCCCCAGCCCCTACTCCAACGGGGCGATGTGGTGGGCGATCGGCCTGTGGGCGATGTGGTGGACATGAGTTGGCTTCCCGCGGGCTTGGCCACCCGGGTGAGCGGCATCGTCGTGCTGGACGGGGCCGGGGCCCTCTACACCTACGACAGTCGGCAGGGCACCCAACCCTTGCCCTTCGCCCGACCGGAAAACTGGCAGACCCCCATCCGCATTGCCACCTACGGCGACCGACTCTACGTCCTGGACCCGGGGGCCAACGCCATCTTCCGCTTCAACCCCACGGACAAGGGATACACCCAACCGCCGGAGAACTACTTCTCCTCCCCGGTCCAGCTGGACGCGGCCATCGACCTGGCCATTGACGGCCATGTCTACCTCCTCTTCGCGGATGGCCGCGTGCTCCGCTACTTCGGCGGCGAACAGACGCCCTTTGTCGTGGACACCACCCTCTCCCTCCCCACCGCCATTGTGACCGATGAGATGATTCAACACCTCTACATCGCGGACGCGGGCAACCAACGCATTCTCATCCTGGGCAAGGAAGGGGAACAGGAGGGCAAATTGCTGGCCCAGCTGGTCCCGGGCGAGGGGTTCGACGTGGACTTCAGCCAGGTACGCAGCATCTTTGTCACGGAGAACGAGGACGACATCTACATCTTGACCAATGCGGGCCTGTGGAAGGCGCCTATACCCGTCTCCCACCAGACCCCTTAATCCCTGCACCCAGAGGAGCACGATGGATTTTCTCGCTATTGGACATGTGACGCTGGACCGACGGAATGGCACGTTTACGCCGGGAGGTACCGTCACCTTTGCCGCGCTCACCGCGCGCAAGTTGGGATATCGGCCGGCCGTCCTCACCCGCGCGGGGGATGATTTCCCCTGGGAGGAGGCCTTACCCGGGGTAACCGTCCACCGCCTGCCCTCCCCGGTCACCACCACGTTCCGCAACATCTACGTGAACTCTCATCGCATCCAGTACGTGGACGCGGTGGCCGATCCCATTCCCCCGGACGCGGTGCCCGAGGAGTGGCGACATGTGCCCATGGTGTTGTTGGGCGCGGTGGCCGCGGAGTTGGATCCGGCCATGGCCGCCCTCTTCCCCGAATCCCTGGTGGCCGTGGTTCCCCAGGGCCTGGGACGTCAGTGGGATGAGACTGGGCGGGTATATCCCCGGCGCTGGTCCCATCCCCAGGTGGCCCAACCGTACACCGACCTCCTCGTCTTCAGCAAGGAGGATTTCGGCGGGGACCCGGAGATCCACCGGGAGCTGATCCACACCTTTCCCCTGGTGGTGGTGACCCTCAGCGAACAGGGGAGCATAGTCTACCAACACGGTGTGGCCACCCCGGTACCCCCCCGTCCGGCCCGGGAGGTGGACCCGACGGGCGCAGGGGATGTGTTCACCGCGGCCATGCTCATCCGCCTTTATGAAACAGGCGATCCCCTGCAGGCCGCGTACTTCGCCAACGTGGTGGCCTCCTTTGCCATCGAGGACGTGGGCCCCAAAGGCATCCCGGACAGGGAGACGGTGGAGGCCTACCTGGAGGAACACCCCTGGTCCCCCATTGAGGTGCCGGTCCTATGAGCGAGGCCCAAATCTTCGCGTTTGCCAATCAAAAAGGAGGGGTGGGCAAGACCACCACCGCGGTGAACCTGAGCGCGTATCTGGCCCACGGCGGATACCGGGTCCTTTTGGTGGATTCGGATCCCCAGGCCAACGCGACCAGCAGCTTGGGATTGCCCGCGCTGGAACTTCCCCTCTCCCTGTACGATGTGTACATCCAGCACACCCCCCTGCCCGACACCATCGTTCACACCGAGGAGCGGGGCTTGGATGTGGTGCCCAGTCACCCCGATCTGGCGGGCGTGGAAGTGGAAATGGCCCACGTCCCGGACCGGGAGACCATCCTGCGCCGTGCCCTGGCCCCCGTCCTCGACGCGTATGACTTCATCTTCATCGACAGCCCCCCCAGCTTGGGACTCCTCACCGTCAACGCGTTGACCGCGGTCACCGGGGGCGTGCTCATCCCCGTGCAGACGGAATACCTGGCCCTGGAAGGTCTGGGACGCCTGTGGGAGACCATCTCCCTGGTGCGGGAACGCTTGAACCCCCAATGCCACATCGCAGGGGTCATCCTGACCATGTACGACGCGCGGACTAAGTTGGCCCAACAGGTGGTGGAAAACGTGCGCCACGTGCTGGGCGACCGGGTCTACCAGACCATTATCCCCCGCAACGTGCGCTTGGGCGAAGCGCCCAGCTACGGGGAGACCATCCTCCACTACGCACCCCAATCCAGCGGCGCCCGAGCATACCAGGCTCTGGCCCGGGAGTTCTGCCAACGTTTGGGATATCCCTATCCTGCACCCTCCCATGAGGAACGTTCATGATGGGAGAACGCGTTCGCCAGGCCCTTTGGCAGCTGCGACTCCGCCTGGACTACCACGTGGGCGAGGCCATCCGCTTCCGCGTGTTCCAAAAGGAAGTGGTCCCCCTCATCACCGAGGAGACCCGATACGTGCTGGACGCGGGGAGCGGCGCGGGAAAACACGCGTTGGCCCTGGCCCGCGCGTTTCCCCATCTTCAAGTGATCGGCCTGGACAACCGGGCCCATGTGGTGGCCCGCACCCGCGCGGAAGCCCGTGCCCAGGGGTTGTCCCACGTGCACTTCCTCGCGGCAGACCTCACCCGGCCTCTTCCCGTCCAAGGGGTGGATGGGGTTTACTCCTTCGACGTGGTGGAACACATCCCCGACGACCGCGCGGCCCTGCGTCATATGGTGGAAAGTCTGCGCCCCGGCGGGTGGCTGGCCGTCCATACGCCCTTGACCCCTCAACGTCACTGGTTCAAGCGGTTTGACCTGGATCACCTGGTGAACCCCCTCCACGCGCGGGAAGGGTATGAGCGGGGGGAGTTGGAGAGGAAGATCGAAGAAGCCGGCGCGCGGGTTGTGCGTCGCGTGTACACCCACGGTCCTTGGGGCACTTTGGCCTGGGAGTTGTGGAAGTGGAGCCGTTTTCGCGTCATCCCTACCCTCCTCCTGTTGCCTCTCATCCGGCTTTTGGTCATAATAGAAGGCAGAAGCGAACTCAAAGACGGCAACTGCATCTTGGTGATCGCTCAAAAGCCCACATAAGCAGAGTGTTCCTCACCCCTTTAGCACACGCGGCATATGCGGTGGCGGGAAAATGATCCCCCTCTCGGATGACCTCGACGTGAGAGGGGATGTGAGGACGTAAGGAGATGTGATATGCCCAAGGAACGACGCGGTCTTGGACGGGGTTTAGAATCCCTCATTTCGGATCAACGGGTGACCGGTTCCCACGCGATGGAGCAGTTGACCCAGGACATTCCCATTGACCAGATTTCGCCCAACCCTCATCAGCCACGCCGGGTGTTCGACCCGGATTCCCTGGCCGAATTGGCCGAATCCATTCGGGTGCACGGCATCCTCCAACCCCTCATCCTCGCGCGGGCCGCACCCACCAGCCCCACCCCCTACTACATCATCGCGGGGGAACGGCGCTGGCGCGCGGCTAAGATGGCCGGTTTGACCCACGTGCCCGCCATCATCAAGGACGCGACCCAACAACAGCTCCTGGAATGGGCCCTGGTGGAAAACGTACAGCGGGAAGACCTGAACCCGCTAGAAGCCGCGGCCGCGTACAAGAGTCTGATGGACGCGTTTCAGCTGACCCAGGCCCAAGTCGCGGCCCGGGTGGGCAAGAGCCGGGCCGCGGTGGCCAATACCTTGCGCTTGCTGAACCTGCCCGCGGACATCCAAGCCGCCCTGTGGGATGGCCGCATCAGCGAGGGACACGCACGGGCCCTCTTGGGACTCCCCACCCCGGAACAGCAGAAGGCCCTCTTGCAGCGTATCCTGGCAGAAGGCCTTACCGTCCGCCAGACCGAGGCCCTGGTGCGCCAGTGGCTGCACCCCGAACGGGCACAGCCGGCCCCGAAGGAGAGGACGGATTCCACCCTCCCGCCCGATTGGCGAGTTCTCCAGGATATGTTGGCCGAGACTTTGGGAACACGGGTGGATTTGCAACGGGGAAAACGGGGCGGACGCATCGTCATCCACTTCTACTCCGATGAGGAGTTGGATGCCCTGTTGGGCCGCCTGCTGGGGGAGACGGCTCCGGACGTATAGGAAGGAGGAACATGATGGGTTGGAAACGGTTTCCATGGGGCGGGACGGTTCTGGTCCTTTTGTTCCTCCTCTTCCTCGCGGCATTGCCCCTGTACGCGGCCACGGTGTACGGGGAGGACCAGGTGGTCATCGGACCGGATGAGGTTGTCCCCGATGATGTGTACGTGTTCGGCTCCTCCGTGCTCATCCAGGGCCGGGTGGAAGGGGATGTGTACGCGTTTTCCCGGAAATTGCGCATCGAAGGGGAAGTCACCGGCGATGTGGTGGCCGCGGCGCAAATCATCGACATCACCGGTCGGGTGGAGGACGATGTCCGAGTCGCGGGAGCGGTGATCCGGGTGGCCGGCGCCGGGGTCGGGGATGACTTGTTGGCCGCGGGGGCCAGTGTGGAGGTGGGCCGGGATACGCCCATCGGCGGGGATGTGATCGCGGCCGCGTATCAAGTCCTCTGCGCGGGGGATGTGCAGGGGAACGTGAACATCGGGGCCAACGCGGTGGAACTCCACGGCAGCATCCAGGGCGACGCGCGGATCGCGACGGGGGAGAAGCAGCAAGGACCTTCTCCTCTGGTGTTCCTCCCATCCGATGACGTGGGTGTTCCCCGGGTCCAGCCCGGCCTGACCGTGGGGGAGGATGTCCGGATCCGCGGGAACTTGACCTATCACTCGGTCCAGCCGGCCCGTATCGCGGCAGGAGCCCAGATCCAAGGGGAGGTCCAACACATCCTGCCCCAGCCCACCCGCCGCCCGGAGCGGGAGGAACGCCGGTTCGGCTCCCCCGCGTGGGTTCGGGAGCAGGTCCGACGGTATGTGTCCTTTCTGTTCGTGGGGGTTCTCCTCTTCCTCCTCTTCCCCCAAGGGATGAGACGTTTGGGGGGAATTCTGCGGCGACGGCCCGCATCCGCACTGGGGTGGGGGGTCGTGCTCTTCCTGGGGCTCCTCGCGGTTCTCTTCGGACTCCTCTTCGTCGCGGTGCTCCTGGCGTTGCTCTTCAAGGTCCTCACCCTGCACTTGCTGAGCACGTGGTCATTTCTGCTGGGGGTCTTCGGGGACATGCTTTTGATCGTGGGGTATTACGTGTATGTGACGTTTGTCGTTCCCGTGCTGGTGCCGTATGGCGTGCTCAGCCGGTTGGACCGAGGTGGATTTTGGTGGGTTATCCCCCTTGTTGTGGGGGTGTTCCTCTATGTTCTGTTGACCGGATTGCCCTATGTGGGGTGGCTGTTGAATGTGTTGTTCATCCTCGCCGGGCTGGGCGTGTGGGTGGTGTGGTGGAGAAGAAGGAACGATGAGCCTAACGCATAACGATTAACGATTGACGATTAAGGGGTCGGCCCCGGGTCGGAATCGGCCGGAAGGGGTAAGAATTAGGACGAGTAACAAGTAAAAGGCGCGGGAGCGTCCATCTCGGCTCGTCTGTGGCGATGCTCGGCCGGTCATGT